>LVAZ01000388.1 GCA_001603055.1 Victivallales bacterium Lenti_02 | reverse complement strand
CGGCGGCTGGACCGCGAAGATGTTCGTCGGCTACTGGCCCGCCACGCCCCCGGAGCCGCCCCGGCGGGCCCACAGTCCTTTTCTCTACCGGGAGGGCGATGGCGAACCGGTCCTCGATTTCCCCCGCTATTGCCGGGAACAGAACGAGGGCAAGGCACCCGACGTGGTCACCTTCTTCCTTGGCTGCAACGATGTGTTCAGCGCCACCGACGAGACCATCGCCGAGCGGGCCGCCGACTGTGTGCAGAATCTCGAACGTCTGGTCCGGATGCTACGGGAATTCGGTCCCGCTACCAGGATCGGGTTCCTGTTGCCCGTTCCCCCGGCCGGTTCGCAGGATGCCTTCGGGGCCAGCTATGGCTGCGGCCAGAGCCGCTGGCAGTATCTCCGCAACCAGCGCTATCTGCTCGAACAGATGCTCGCGGCTTTCGGCGCCCGGGAAACCGAGGGCATCTTTCTCCTGCCCACCTTCACCGCCCTCGACACCGTCCACGGTTTCCCCGTCAGAACCGCCCCCGCCAACAGCCGCAGCAAGGTGGAAATCACCCGGTTGAACAACGGGGTTCATCCGGTGGAGTCCGGCTACCAGCAGATCGGTGATGTGGTGTCCGCCTGGCTGGTCTATCTGGCCAACCGCTAACTCGGGACGATTTCGCCGAAGAGGGAATGGGAGGTGGTGCGCTCGATGCGGACCGTCACCAGATCGCCGGGGGCGAGGCCGGGGGCGGGGGGGAAGAGCACCACTTTGTTGGTGTCGCTGCGGCCGGTCCAGCGTTCGGCGTTGCGCTTGCTCGGCCCCTCGACCAGAACTTCGACGGCGCGGCCCACGTAGCGCCGGTTGGCGACGGCGACGCGGCGGTCCAAGTCGTCGAGAAGCAACTGGTTGCGCTCCATCTTGACCTCTTCGGGCACCTCGTCGGCCAGGGTGTCGGCGGCCTTGGTGCCGGTGCGCACCGAGTAGCGGAAGATGTAGGCCATGTCGTAGCCGACGGTCGCCATCACGTCCCGCGTGGCCGCGAAGTCCTCGGGGGTCTCGGTGGGGAAGCCGACGATGATGTCGGTGGAGAAGGCCACATCGTCGAGCCGCTCGCGGATGCGCTGGATGCGGTCGAGGTATTCCGCCGCCGTGTAGCCCCGGCGCATCATGTCCAGAATGCGGTCCGAGCCGGACTGGAGGGGGACATGGAAGGACTTGCAGACTTTGGGCAGGCTGGTGATGGCCTCGATGAAGGCGTCGTTCATGAATTTGACATGGGGGCTGGTGAAGCGGATGCGCTCGAGGCCGGGAATGTCGTGGACGGCCCGGAGCAGGTCGGCGAAGGGGGATTTTTCCGGATCGCGGGTGCCTTCCCGGCGGGTTTCGGCGATGCCGTAGGCGGTGATGTTCTGGCCCAGCAGGCAGACCTCGCGGGTGCCGCTGGCGGCGAGCCGCTCGATCTCCGCCACGATCTCGGCCACGGGACGGCTCTTCTCGCGGCCCCGGGTATAGGGGACGATGCAGTAGGAGCAGAACTGGTTGCAGCCGCGCATGACCGAGACGAAGGCGCTCCTCTGGCCCGCCCGGTGCCCGCCGAGACCGACCGGCAGTTCCGCGCTGGTGTCGGTGGCGACCAGGCCATGGGTGCCGTTCAGGCATTCCTCGACCAGATCGGGAATCTGCGGCAGGCAGTCGGTGCCCACGACCAGGTCCACATGGGGCAGTTCGTCGAGCAGGGCGCGACCGTGATTCTGGGCCATGCAGCCGATGATGCCCAGCACCAGGTCGGGCCGTTTCTGCTTGAGCCGCTTGAGCAGGCCGACCTTGCCCACCACCTTGCGTTCGGCCTGGTCGCGCACGCTGCATGTGTTGAACAGCAGAATGTCGGCTGTCTCCTCGCTGGCGGCGGGGGTGTGCCCGCGCGCTTCCAGCAGGCAGGCAAGCGCCTCCGAGTCGCGCTCGTTCATCTGGCAACCGTAGGTGCGGATAAAGAAACTGGCCATCGTTCGACTCGTTGCAGGGGAAAAGGCCGACCCGCCGCGCGAGCCGTAGACCGCATACTGTACTGTTTGCCGGTCCCCGGTTCCATTTGCCTTTCTACCGGTTCTCCGGTCCAACCGGGCCGCTCAGGCCGATCCGCTCGAAGGGAATCGCGCGGAAGCCGGGCACCCGGTCGAAAACCGATGCGTCGGGCCGGAGGCGCAGGTCACCGCCCGCGAGGTCCACGAAGCCGGGGTCTTCCCCGGCCAGCCAGTTGTTCTCCGCCTGCAAGCGGTCCTGTGGGCCATAGCGGACCAGAAACATGCCGTCGTACTCGCGGGGCGCGGTGGGATTGAAGGCGACGTTGCGCGCGAAGGTATTGCTGTCGGGCTGGATGCGGTCCTCCTCCAGGAGCTTCAGCAACTCCGGATAGCGGGTACCGTGAGGCATCCGGGCGAAGTCGTGCTTGGCCATCGTCTCCTCCCAGCCTGTCTGGTAGCGGGGGACCCAGCTCTTGGCCCATGCGTCGAGCAGGAAGCTGAGGGTGTATGGCCGGGTGCAGTCCACGAAGATATTGTTGGCGACGTGGATGTGGGCGCCGCCGTTGTTCATCACCGCCCAGTTGTCCGGGGTCTCGGCGGTGCCGATACGGTAGAAGATGTTTTCCTCGATCCGCCAGCCCATGGTGCAGTTGTCCGGATAGACCGCTCCCTGCTTGCTCTTCGTGCCCCGCCCGATGTGGTGGAAGAAATTCCGGCGGACGACGGTGCCGCGCTGGGCCGGGGACTGGCCGAGGTTGGCGTAGATGGCGCCCATGTCCTGGAAGTCCTCCACCACATGGTGGAATTCGTTGTACTCGATGAGGTGGTCGTTGCCGCGCACTTCGATCACGTCGTGGGGGCAGTTGTGGAAGAGATTGTGGCGCACCACCTGCCCCACTCCCCACAGGCTCACGGCGGGATTGTACACCCGCTGCCAATAGCCCCAGTGGTGGATATGGCAGTTCTCGACCCGGTTGCCGGCGGGGGTCAGGGTTTCCCAGTCGCCGCCGTCCAGGCGGACGGGCGTGTGGCCGAGACGGTGGAGATGGCAGGATTCCACCGCGTGGTCCGTACCATGCAGCATGATTCCTCCCCGTCCGAAATGGCGGATTTCGCAATGCCGGAAGCGCACGCCCTCGCCGCCCGCGACCCGGGCCGCCACGTCCCGCCCCAATTCCATCACGAATCCGGAGATTTCCACATGGCTGGCCTCTTCCAGCCGAAACAGGGGTTCCCGGAGAAGCGTCACCGAAATCTCGGTTTCCGGTCCGAAGCCGACGGGGGGCAGCAGGTAGAGGAGGCCGGTTTCCCGGTCGAGATAATATTCGCCCGGCTGGTCGATTTCCTCGAGCAGATTCTCGGCATGGAAGAAGTCCTGGTTCCAGTTCAGAATGCCGCTCACCTCGCCGTGGCGGAAGGTGATGGTCTTGGCCTCGGGATCGATTTCCGCCACCCGGTTGAAGCTCCACACCCAATCCTTGCTGAACACGCCGTTGAGCCAGATGTCCCCGGCCCCGGTCCAGAGTTCCGGCCGGTCGAAGGTATAGTGGAAGGTGCCGCCGCGCTCCTGGTAGTCGTCGTCGCCCGGCTTGGGGCCCGAATCCACCACCTTGCCGATCCGCGCCACCCCCTCGTTGGGCCAGCGTGCCAAGGTCTGGCGTTTGCCATCGAGATACAATTCGAGGGGCGGCAGGGGGACGCCGAGGGAGAAACCGCGCCGGGCCAGGGTGCCGTAGTCCTCGATGCCCAGCGCCCGAAGATCGCATTGCAGCAACCGGGTCCGCGCATCCGGACAGATGACCCGTCCAAGAACCGCCGCATCCCGCACCGGCACAAAGGACACGGACGCCAGGGACGCGCCGCCGCTCAGGACCACCCGCTCGCCGGGCGCCGCCATATAGACCACCGGAGACTCGGCCGTGCCCGAGTCCTCGGCACCAATCTGAAAACTCGTCTGGCGCGGATAGAGCCCGCCGCGTAGCACCACGCGCAGCCCGCCGGGCGGCGGAGCGACCGCCTGCCGCCGCCATTCGCGCACGGCGTCGCGGGCGCGTTCGAGGCTGGCGAAGGGGCGTTCCGCCGTGCCGTCGCCGTCGTCGTCACCGTCGGGGGCGACATGGAACACCACCCCCTCCAGCGCCCGGTCAACCGCCGGGCGGGCGCAGCCGAACAACCCTGCCACAGCCCCCAGCAACACCAATCGGCAACAACCGCGATAGCCGCATGTCATCCAATCGTTCTCCTGTTTGGCTAGTCGTTATTCCTGCGGAGCGGTGAAGAACCCCAGCACCGGTTCCTGTTGGATGTAGTCCACTTCCACCTGGTTGCCCCGCAGCACGTTCTGGGAAATCACGTTGTCCCGTGCCGCCGGATGGCCGAAACGCGCGCCTGCCGCGAGATTGCCCGTGAAGACGTTGCCGAAGACGAAATTTCCGTGGGAGGTCTTGTTCGGGTAGCGCATCCCGCGGATCGAGACCCCGAAATGGGTGTTTTCCCGCACCTCGTTGCAGGCCATCACATTGGCGCCCGTGTTGCCCTCGACCGAGTGGTTGTACACCAGGATGCCCGTGTGGTTGCGGTTGAACACGTTGCCGAAGACGATGGTGCTGTTGATGCCCTCCTCGACGAAGACTCCGGAACGGGCGTTGGCCGTGCAGACATTGAGCAGGGCGGTGCTGTGGAAGCAGAAGGCGTCCAAATCCACCCCGTCCGTATAATTTCCCGAGGCGACGTTGTCGATCACATGGGAATCGGCGGTCACATGGACCCAGATGCCGCGGCCGCGGGAGTTGGTCACCGTGCAGCCGCGGATGAAGAGGGGGCGGCCCGGCCGGCCTTGCCCCTTGGTGCTGATGGCGTTCTTCGCCGTGTGCTTCACCGTCACCCCGTCGATGACCGCGATGTTGCTGCCGGTGGCCAGAATTCCTTCCCCCGCGAGAAAATTGGCATCCACCAGCCCGCCGGAGAAGGACTGGAAGCCCTCGCCATCCATTTTCACAATCTCGTCGAGGCCCTCGCTCAGGGCCAGAATCGCGCCTTGCAGGACCACGCAGGTGTTGGCGGGCAAACGCAGGGCCGCCCCCTCGCCGGTGGCGACGAAACGCCCCCGCAGGCGGGCCACGATGACATCCTCCGGATGGTCCGCGCGGGCCTGGTCCAGAGCCGCCTGGACGACCGCCAGGTCCACCGCCTCGTCCTCGGGGGGGAAGGGGGTGCGGATGCGGCCGGGGCCGCCCTCGATTTCGAGGTCGTGCCGCCCTATGCCCGCCACCACGGTTCCCTGGTGGAAATGGACGGTGGTGGGCGGTTGGAAATACACATTGTCCGGCGCGGACGCCTGGTCCGCCGTCACGCCCCGATGCGCGGCCACCACGTTGTCCGTTCCCCCGATGCGGAAGGGAACCGGATTCTCCAGTTCGTTGTGGTAGATCGAATTGCGTCTGCCCGCCACGGCTATTCCCAGGGCGTTGCCGAGCAGGCGGTTGTAGGTGACAAGATTCAGTTCGCTCTCCGCCGCCAGGCTAATGCCCACCCCGTTCCCGCGCAAGATGTTTCTCACCGCCACACCATCGGTGCTGCGTTGGACGATGCCCGTCGCGTTGTCCTGAAAATGGCAACCGCCCACCACCGAGTTGAAGGAGCGGATGTCCACCCCGGCGGCACCGTTGCCCACCACGACGTTGTCCACGAACATGAATTGCGCCACCTCGGAAATCCGCGCCCCGTTGCCGCCGTTGCCCTCGAGGCGGCAGCGCGTCACCGACCCCGCCTGGCCATAGAATGCCGGCGCGTACTTGCGCTGCCACCACTTTTCCTCGATGGGGCGGTTCTCGTCCCCCCGTCCCGTGTAGCCGATACCGTCGCCGAGGCAGTTCCTGACCAGCAAATGGTCCAGATGGACCCGGACGGACTGGCGGACCTCGATGCCGACGGGCACCCGCCCCGCGCCGTCCAGGATCGCCCGGTCCAGGCCGCGGCCGACCACGGAAACCGTGTCGGCCTCGACCACCTCGACCAGTGCTGTGGCCGTCGCCCCCTCGGCGGCAACCATGCCGCTTCCCGGCAGGAAAACCAGCGCCGTCCGCGAACCCACCCGCAGGGGGGAGTCGGATACCGTCACCATCCCGCGAAACCGCATGACCACGAATGCCTCGGGATGCTCCCCCCGTGCCCGGTCCAGCAGAGCCTGCGCCTCGCCCGCGCCGCCGCCGTCAAAGGCGAGGTCATGGACCGTCTCGTCGGGGGCCGTGAGAAACGGTCCCTCCGGTGTCTGGAAAAACCCGCCCGCACGACCAGCGAACGCCATTTGGCAGAGGACCACAGGCAATAGGGCGGAGACAGAGAGCAAGCGTTTCATCGCGGCACCATTGCGTAGGCTGGCAAAGACGAGCCTCAGACAGACGGGACGGTCAATGTACCGCACTTTTTCCAAAAACAACGAATGGTCCGGAACACCTTCCCCTGCCGACAACCCGGAAGTCCCGAATTGGCGTGCAATCCCGGCCAGCACTCGGGGAACGCGGGGCAGTCTCTATTTGTTAACTGAGGGGGGGGCAGCGAGACTGCTGCCGTCGGCGAAAGCATAACCGGCACCTTCGAGTCGCGCTCGTTCATCTGGCAACCGTAGGTGCGGATAAAGAAACTGGCCATCGTTCGACTCATTGCAGGGGAAAAGGCCGACCCGCCGCGCGAGCTGTAGGCCGCATACTGTATCCCCGGCGGCTTGTCCGGTCCATCGCGGGGAGTAGAGTAGGGCATCCCGTAATCGAGGAAGCACGCATGATGATAACCGAACTGGTGGTGTTGCTGGCCGCGCTCTGCTTTGTCTGCATCCGCACCGATTTCGTGCGGCGGGGGAGCCTGCTGGTGGTGGCGATTGTGTTCTGGGGGCTGGCCCGATTGCTTACCGAGCTGAATTTCGAGCGGGCGCAGTACGATCTCGCCTACACCTACGGCACGGTGGTTTCCTATGCCGCCGCTTTCTGCCTGGTGGGCTGCGTGCTGTCGATCTTTGCCGCCTGCTGGCGACCCCGGCGGAAAACACCGCCCGCAGCCCCAGCCAAAGACCAGCCCGAATCCCTCCCCGCGAGCGATCCTTCCGAACGCTTGCGCGAGCTTCTTTCCGACGACCAATAGAACGGAATCCGCCGCATGGACGCCTATCTCCTGCCGCCTCCCTTGAACACCAATCCCGGCCCTGAATTCGCGGACGAGGTCCGCATGTGGCAGGGAATCCCGAGCATCGAGCGGGCCCCGGGCGGGCGTCTCTGGGCGGCGTGGTATGCGGGCGGGGTGACCGAGGACCGCTACAACTACGTCATGCTCTGGACCAGCGGCGACGAGTCCGCCACCTGGCAGTTGGCGCTGGTGGTCGATCCCGACGGCGAGGGCATCGCCCGCGCCTACGATCCCTGTCCCTGGCTCGACCCGCTCGGGCGGCTGTGGCTCTTCTGGGGCCAGGGCAACGAGAACCATACCGAACCCGACAAGGGGGTATGGGCCATCGTCGCCGACGACCCGGACAGTCCCCGGCCCGTCTGGAGCGCGCCGCGCCGTCTGGGCGACGGGGTGATGATGAACAAGCCCCTGGCGACGTCCTGGGGGGAATGGCTCATCTGCTCCGCCCTCTGGCACCAGGAGGACTCGTGCCGGGTGCTTGCCTCCGGCGACCGGGGCGCGACCTGGACGCGGATCGGCGCGGCCACCGTGCCCGATCCCAAGGAGCGGAATTGCGACGAGCACATGCTCGTCGAGCGCCGCGACGGCAGCCTCTGGATGCTGGTCCGCACCACCTACGGCATCGGCGAGAGCATCTCCACCGACCGGGGACGCACCTGGACGCCGGTGGCCCCGACCGCCATTCAGAATCCGACGACGCGCTTCTACATCGGCCGTCTCCATTCCGGGCGGTTGCTGCTGGTGAAGAACGGGCCGGTGAACGAGCGCACCGGGCGGTCCCGGATCACGGCGGCGCTGTCCGAGGACGACGGGAAATCCTGGGTGGGCGGGCTGGTGCTCGATCCGCGCGGTCCCGGCCAGGGTAGCGGCGACGGCTGCGTGTCCTATCCCGACGCCACACAGGCGGCGGACGGCACCATCCACTGCATCCACGACTTCGACCGCTGCGGGGACAAGGAAATCCTCTATTCCCGGTTCACCGAGGCGGATGTGCTGGCGGGACGGGCATTGGGGGCGGACACGGTGCTGGCGCAGGTGCTGAACCGGGCCACGGCGCTCAATCCGAAGCTCAAGCCGAAGGCGTAGCGCCGAGGGCCTGGAGCAGCCAGCGCAGTTCGGCGGCCACATTCTCGGCGACGGGGCGTTCGCGCAGGGCCGGGGGCAGGACGCCGAAGGTGTAGGTCTCGGCCTCGAATTGGTCGATGCCGGCGGCGAGGGCGGTCTGCCAGAACTCGGCCCCGAGTTCGTCCCGCGTGCTGCCCATGTGCTCCCAACCGGGGATGCCGAGCGGAATGTGGAAGTGGGTGCGCAGCTCGGCGACGGCGGCCAGCGAGCGGGCCGCCGACAGGGCAGGGGGAAGGTCGGGGAAGCGGACCACCGTGCCGTCCTCCCGCCGGATGGCGGTCTGGTGCAGGTAGCAGGGATCGACGAACTGGGCGGCCTGGGCCAGGGCGGCGGGCGAGCAGGGGAACACCGGGGCCGCGCTGACCTGGATTTTCGCCACCGGGACCCCGGCATCGAGCAATCGGCGCAGGGCGGTGGCGGGCGCGTCGAAAAGCACGGCCTGGTGGCAGGTGTCGAGGCAGACGCCGAGATGCCGGGCCACGCGCGATTCGGAAAGACTGGTCTGTTCGGGCAGTTCCTCGTTGAACAGGCGGGCGCAGTCCACCGCCGTGTCCCAGATGCAGTCCGGCTCGGGTTCGAG
>LVAZ01000387.1 GCA_001603055.1 Victivallales bacterium Lenti_02 | reverse complement strand
TTCAGATCGGGGTCATCACCTACAGCTACCGCTCGCTTCCCTGCGATGCCGCGAGCCTGCTCCAGCATGTGACCCGCTGCGGGATCAGCTCCATCGAGCTGATGAGTTCCACCATCGAGCAGTTCGCGGGAATCCCCGCCGGCGAGGGCGTCACCCCGGAACAGGTGCTGAAATGGCGGACTTCGGTGTCGATGGCGCCGTTCGTGGCCCTGCGCAAGCTGTTCAACGATGCCGGCGTCGGCATCCACATCGCCAAATTCGGCGACATCGGCAATCCGGGCATGCCGGACGCCCAGATCGAATACTACTTCAACGTGGCCAAGACCCTGGGGGCGAAGGGCATCACCCGCGAACTGTCCGAGGAGGCCGCGCAGCGGCTCGGCCCCATGGCCGACGCGCACGGCATCCTCATCGGCTTCCACAACCACACCCAGATCACCCCGACCACCTACGACGGCACCATGCTCTCCTACGGCAGAAATCTGGCGATCAACCTCGACATCGGCCACTATGTCGCCGGCACCAACTGCTCCCCCATCCCGCTCATCGAGAAGTTCGCCGGCCGGATTCTGAGCATCCATCTCAAGGACCGCAAGGTCAACAACGGCCCGAACATGCCCTTCGGCCAGGGCGACACCCCGGTCGCCCTCGCCCTCCAATGCCTGAAACGGAATGGCTTCGCCTTCCCCGCCGACATCGAGCTGGAATATCCCATTCCGGAAGGCTCGGACGCCGTGCAGGAAGTCGCCCGCTGCGTGCAGTTCTGCGAGCAGGCTCTGGCGTAGTTTTGCGCGGCATTATGCTGGGTCAGGGAAGCAGGCAACCCTGATCCAGCAGACCCTGGCGCAGTTCGGCATACGGCACGTCGGCGAGATTCGGGATGGACCGGCCGATGGCCAGATCGGCGGCGATGGCGGCGGTTTGCCCCATGACCATGCAGGTGGTCATCATGCGGATGGTGTCCATCAGACACTCGTCCACGCTGATGCAGCGGCCGCTGGCCAGCACATTGTCGAACTCGTCGGGTACGAGCGCCCCGTAGGGAATGGCCGAGAAGCCATCCAGGGAAACGCGCCGGGCCGGATTGAAGCCATCCTTCTGCTTGGTGCTGTGGCTGCCCGAGTAACGGGTGATCCGCACGATGGGTTGCTCGGGCAGCTCGTCCTGGGAGATGAGTTCCACGGTCAGCGGGGTGACCCCCCGGATGTGCCGTCCCGAGCGCACGCAGACCTGTTGCGCGGAATAGGCCGGGAAGCAGTTCTGGTAGCCCGGCATCTCCCGCTGCATGAAATCCACGATCTCGAAGTTCCGCTGGCGGAGTTCGTGGTCCATGCGGGTCATGTCCGCCGAGGAACACCCGTCGCCGTTGGCGTAGGCGAAGCACAACTGCACGATGCCTGGATTCAACTGGTAGGAGTAGCCCAAGTGGGCCCACACCATGTCCGGCGTGGCCCCGGCCTTGAACAGCTCCTCGTAGCGCCGGGCGTTGACGTCCGGATTGTGCGGGGTGACGCCGCCCGCCATGAAAAAGATGGACTTGTGCATGGTCTGGTCCGGCGGAGCCTGATCCGTCGTTCCCCCCGCGCGGTGGACTAGATGGGCGTCGCCGGTGGCGTCGACAAACACCTTGCCCTCGATGACCACCGGTCCCTCCAGACAATCGACCACGATGCCCCGCACCCGCCTCCCCTCACGGACCACCCCGCAGAGATGGGCGTAGAAGAGCTTCTCGACGCCACTCTCGCGGAGAATGTCGTGGTAGACGACGCGCAGGTCCTCGGTCTTGGTGATGACCTTCCCGAGCAGCGGGCGGTCCCCGATGGGCCGGAATTCCGGCATCGCGCAGCCGTCGTTGATGAGGAAAGAGGCCGCGCCGCGCGCGTCCATCCGGCGGATGACCTCCTCGGCCAGACCGCCGATCAGCTTTTCCCCGCGCTCGCCGAAGCGGAAAAAGATGGTGCAGCAACCGTAGGTGCCCACTCCCCCCGGATAGCCGTACTTCTCCACCAGCAGCGTTTTCCGCCCCAGGCGCGCGGCGGTGACGGCCGCGCCGATCCCGGCGGGACCGGCCCCGACCACAACGACATCATAGGTGCCCCGGACAGGTAGTTCGGCGGTGTATTGCATGGGAATATCCTGATTATGCGATGACGACTATCGGACGGTGCCCGCGAACAGTTCCGGCAAATCGGCCCACTCGCAGTCCGGGTCGGTCGAGAGACGGGCGATCTTCGCGTCCATCGCGGCCCATTGCGCGTCCTCGATCATCTCGTAGCTGTGGCCCCAGAAGTAGAACACCGGGTGTTTCTCCGCCTTGGCCAAGTCGAAGCGGTCCCAGAAATCCGCCGCCGCGAAATGGCAGTTGGCGTGGAAGGCCATCGGCCGCTCCGGCGGGAAGGCGCAGGCGACGTTCTTGGTGGTGCGCCCGTAGAGGTGCCCCGTCTCCGCGATGATCTCCTCGACCTCGGGATTGAACAGCCCGCAGGGATAGGCGAAACCGGTCACCGCGCAGCCGAAATGCTGCTCCAGCAGCTCGCGGCCCACGCGCACGTCCTCGACGGCGGCCGCATGGGGAACCTCCGTCAGCCGGAGATGGCGGGCGGAATGGTTGGCGATGGTGAAGCCCGCGTAGACCTCCCGCAGCTCGTCCTTCCCCAGCTTCCAGACCTCCTTGACCTCGCGGTACTTCCAACTGGCCTTCCGCTGGGGCGGCTGGGTGCCCAGATTCAGATTGAAGGAAGCCTTGGCGCCGTGTCGGCGCAGAATCTCGATCAGCCGGATATCGTCGAGAACCCCATCGTCCCAACACTGCACGATCTTCATGTCGCTCTCCGCTGTCGTTGACCCTTGCCGGCTCGCGCCACAGGACGTGGGGACCGGCCCCGCTACCATACCCATCCCGCCCCCGGAATCCAGAGCCGCAACCCGGAATTCGGTGACGTGGACAAGGCATCCTGCTCCGGTGCCAGGAAGTGGCCGGAGCATCCTGCTCCGGTTGATTTTGGCTGTTTTCCATACTCATTCCGCTCATTCCGGAGCAGGATACTCCAGCCACCTTCCCCAAATGGCCACAGCCGCCGGGATTTGGGATTTTCATGGTAGGCCAGACTTGACTGTGCGGGGCGACGGGGTAAAATGAGATAGGAAATAAAGGAAGCGTTTCTGGTGTTCTCGCGCCTCGGTTCGGACATTGGTGAAAAAATACAATCCACTGTTCCGCTTTTGAATCGAAAGAAGAGACCATGCTTTTTCCCCATTTCAACCACGGGTTGATCCAGATACCTTTCATTGTTATTCTTTCCAACCTTCTTTTGTTCTTTTCTATCCCCCACACCGCCTTGTGCCAGGCCCCTGCCTCACCATCGGAATTCGACGCGAAGCAGATGATGGCAAGGCTCCGATCGGCCCTGGAGAGGGAGGACACGATCCTGGCCAACCAGATCGGGCATGAACTACAGGCGCTTGGCAAGGCCGCGTTGCCCGCAATACAGGACGGCCTACCAACCTGCAACCCTGCGGAAGCAAAACACTTCACTCGCATTCTTGGTGGCATAGATGGGAGCGAGTCAACCCAACTCCTTATTCAGTTGGCGTGCCTTTTTCCCGATTCATCGATAGTTACCCCGGCGATTAACGCCGTGGGCAATAGGCCCATCGATTTCAACCTCACCGCCAACCAGTTCGAACGGCTGTTGACCGAGGTTCGCAAGGGGCCTGCTTTCACTGCGGGCGCTGCCGCTCAGATTCTCACCCGAAGCCCGCGAAACGAAAAAATTGACATTGTGCGGCCAATCCTCGAACGCTTCATGGCGGAAATTGGCCAACCGACGACATCCGAGAAATTCCACGGTTCCTATCTTTCGCCGCAGGCATACCGATTGAATCTATTCCTTCGAACATTCGCGGACATGCGCGACCAAGCCATTCCTGAAATTAAGGATGCTCTCCAGAGAGCAACGGCGCACGAAACAAAGAAATGGTTGGCTCTTGCGCTGGGGATGTGCGGCGACAAGTCTGTCGCGCAAGACATACGGTCTTTGATAGAGAACGATCCCGACACGTCATTTCGCGTTGTGGCCGTTCGTGCATATGCACGGTCAGACGGAGAGAATGCTGTCCCGCTCCTGCAAACATTGCTCACGGACAACTCCCAGAGCGAATATGACAGGATGCCCGATGGAAGTCCCGTATATCCGATTAGAATTGCGGCGCGAAGCGAACTGGCGAGGTTGACAAACGCCCCCGCCAGGTAGTAGCAGGCCAGGAAAATTGAAACAATCGCCCCAAATAATTCATGGACTGGCTTTTTCTGGCAAACCAACCCACTGGGCAGTGTTTTTCTAACGCCATGAATCAGGCTATTTGACAACCGAAGGTGGTCGGCGGGAACGCGGGTTACCGGTGGTTCTGCTCCCCGAAGAGGGAGCTACGTTTCAGCCCGGTCAGAATGGCCGGATTTCCGAACCATGTCCCTAACATCCTGGCCGCGGAGGACGCGCCGGTCTGTAGCTCGCCTAGAGCGAGCTGGTTTCATTTCCCCGGACAATCGGTTCCCGGCGATGCTCGCCGGGCTGACATGTTGCTCGCCTACAGCGAGAAATCCGGCAAAACCGATCACCCACTCTGAACCCCGAACTCTGAACTCTGAACCTCTCACGGAGGCACAGAGGCACAGAGGAATGGAGAGCAGCGAATCGGGCTTTTCCTCTCGTGTCTCCGTGTCTCTGTGAGAGAAAGCCTCCGTCCCGGTTCTCCCCCACTGCGTCCACTTTTCCCGTCCACTGCGTCCACTGGTTACTGAACCGGCGGGCGAAACGCGGAGGGGGCTGTAAAGTGGAGGCCACCGAAAGGAAGTCTTGCCCATGAACCTTCTCCTCGTGCTGGCCCATCCCGATCCCCGGAGTTTCAACCATGCCATTGCCCGGACCGTCGAACGGGCGCTGACGGGGAACGGGCATCGGGTGGTGTTCCGCGATCTCCACCGGGAGAACTTCGATCCGCTCCTTCCGGCCGGGGAAATCCCGCAATCGGCCTCCCTGCCGCCAGCCGTCGCGGCCCATTGCCGGGATTTGGCGGAGGCCGACGGGATTGTGGTGGTCCATCCGAACTGGTGGGGCCAGCCGCCGGCGATTCTCAAGGGCTGGATCGACCGGGTGATCCGCCCCGGCGTCGCCTACCGTTTTGCGGAAAGCGATTCGGGCGAGGGCGTGCCGATTGGTCTGCTCAAGGCGCGGGCGGCCATCGTGTTCAACACCTCGAACACCCCCGCCGAGCGGGAAACCGCCGCCTTCGGCGACCCCCTGGAGAGCATCTGGAAACGGTGCATTTTCGACCTCTGCGGGGTGAAGCGGGTCGAGCGCCGGATGTTCGAGGTCGTCGTCACCAGCACCCTCGAACAACGGCAGGCGTGGCTGGCGGAAGTCGAGCGTCTCTGCACGGACCTGTTCCCGGCCTAGCCGCCGCCTAGCGAAATTCGCTTGGCTGCCCTTGTTGGACGGTGGTCCGCACGGTATGGGTATGGCGTGTTTGTTCCCCGCGTCATGGGCCGATTTTCTGGAGGAATCATGCAAGCCAAGGCGGTTGTCTTTCCCGGTCCGAACCAAGTCGAGGTCCGCGAGGTAAGCTGTCCCGACCCCGGTCCCGGCGACGTGGTGGTGCGGGTGACGCATTCATGGATCAGCAACGGCACGGAGGGCTCGTTCCTGCGGGGCGAGCGCATCGCGGGCGACACCGCCTACCGGGAGGGCGATCCCTGGCCCTTCCCCATCGTCGCGGGCTATCAGAAAATCGGCGTGGTCGAGTGGGTGGGCGCGGACATTCGCGACCTGAAGGTGGGCGACACGGTGTTCTGCGCCATGGGCAAGGTGGACGGCATGTTCCAGAGTATGGGCGGGCAGATTTCCCCCTCGGTGAGCCCGCGCAGTCAAATCTGGAAACTGCCGCAGGGAGTGGACCCCCTCGCCTTCTCGGGCCTGGTGCTGACCCAGGTGGGCTATAACTGCGGGCAGCGGGCCAAACCCTGCGAGATCGGCGACAACGCCGTGGTGCTGGGCGACGGCATGGTGGGGCACTGGGCCGCCCAGACGCTGGCCTGGCGCGGGGCCAATGTGCTGCTGGTGGGACGGCACGACGACCGGCTCCGGCGTTTTCCGCTCGGCCCCGGCCGCCACACCGTCAACGCCAAGAACCGACCGTGGCTCGATGCCGTGCGCGAGTTTCTGCCGGGCCGGGTGCAGGTAGTGGTGGACACGGTCGGCTCGGTGCAGGCGCTTCAGGAGATCATGCCTCTGATGCGGCGGGAAGGGCATTTCGTCTCGGCCGGGTTCTACGGCACGGAGGACCGGCTGAGCCTCCAGCCCCCGCGCAACTGGGAACTCTCGGTTCACATGGTGTCCGGCTGGACCGGTCCGCGGATGGACGCGACGCTGGCGCTGATCGCCAACGGCACCCTGCAAACCCTGCCGCTGATTACCCACCGTTTCCCGGTCGCCCAGGCCGGGGATGCCTGGGAACTGATCGAATCCAAGCGCGAGCCCGTCCTCGGCGTCATTCTGGAGTGGTAGCACGATGAAACAACTGCAAATTCTCGCTCCCGGTCAAGTTGTCTGGCAGGATGCCCCGATTCCGGAGCCCGGTCCCGGCGAGGTGCTGGTGAAGGTGGCGATGGTGAACACCTGCCCGCACTGGGACATGCACCTGCTGGCGGGAATCCCCATGTTCGCGGGCGGCACGATCAAGTATCCCTACACCCCCGGCCAGCCCGGACACGAGGCGGTCGGCGAAGTGGCGAAGCTCGGCGAAGGGGTGGCCGATCTGGCGGTCGGCGCGCGGGTGGCCTGCTGGCGGGACGCCGGGCACCACCGTCCCGGCTGCTACGCCCAATACGTCGTCATGGCCCGCCCGAACGTGCTCGAACTGCCGGCCAATGTCACCTGGGAACAGGCGTGCAGCCTGGAACTGGCCATGTGCGTGCAGGTCTCCGTCGATCAACTGCTGCGCAACGACTTCCTCGTCGGCAAGCGGATCGGGATCAGCGGGCTCGGCCCGGCCGGTCTGGTGGCCCTGCAACTGGCGAAGGCCCAGGGCGCGACCGCCGTGGTCGGTCTCGATCCCCTGCCCGCCCGCCGCGACCTGGCCAAAGCCGCCGGGGCCGACATCGTGCTCGAACCCACGGCCGAAGCCTGGAACCAGCAGGTGGGCGGCAAGGTGGATTCGTGCATCGACTGTACCGGGCTCAAGGTCTCCATCGAGTTCCTGCTCGAACGCACCGCCCGCGCCGTCTGCATCTTCGGGGTGCTGCGCGAAACCATCGAGTACAAGGCCGCCTACTGGGGCGGGCGCTCGCTCTTCGGCTACGAACCCCACAACGTGGGAGCGGCCCAGCGCGCGCTCGATCTGATCGCGGCGGGGAAACTCGACCTGACCAGCATGATCTCGGCCAAGCTCCCCTTCACCCGCTACACCGAGGGCATCGAGATGCTCCGCCGCCAGGAAGCCACCAAGATCTGCTTCCTGCCCTGGGGCGAATGAGCTACAGTTCGCGCAGGTAGATATTGCGGAACCAGAGGGTGTTGCCGTGGTTCTGGAGTTCGATCTGGCCGCTGGGGAAGATCGGGAGGTCGCGGTTCCAGTAGTTCTCCATGGTCACGTTGTCCACCACCTTGACGCCGTTCAGGTAGACCGTGACCTTCTCGCCGACCATGCGGATGAAGAAGCGGTTCCACTGGCCGATGGGGTTGTCGGCGCATTCGCTGGGATTGCTCGGGTTGGTCTTGTTGTTGAAGAGTCCGCCGGAGCCGACCGGCCATTTGGCGGGGTCCCAAATCTGGACCTGGGGCGAGCCGCGCAGATAGAGGCCGCTGTCGCCATTCGGGCAGATTTTCCAATCCACATGCAGCTCGAAATCCGCGTAGTCCCTGGCGGTGGCGAGACTGCGGCCCTTGCCGCTGAAGACCAGCATCCCGTCCTCGACCCGCCAGTTGGCGCGCATGTTCTCGTCGGCCTCGGCCTGGAGTTCCCGGAGCTTGTCCGCTTCGAGTTCAGCCCGTTTCTCGGGATTGTCGTAGGGGCCCTTGAGCAACCCCTTCCAGCCGCTTAGGTCCGTGCCATTGAACAGGGCCGTGAAGCCTTCCGGGGGGACATTGTGGGGACCGGCGGTGTAGGGTTCCAGCGGCTTGAGGCGGATGTTGCGGAACTCGACCCGCGCGCCGTGCCCCAGCCAGCCGATATGGCCC
>LVAZ01000386.1 GCA_001603055.1 Victivallales bacterium Lenti_02 | reverse complement strand
GCCCGGAACCCGCCCCATCCCCACCACCCGCTTCGCCCAGCTCTGGCGCGAGGAACTCGAGGACCTGGTGGGACTCGACACCATCCAGTTCGAGTCCGACCGCGGCGGCCCCGGCTCGGGCGCCTCCCTCTCCCTCGAACTCTACCACACCAACAGCGAGACCCTCCGCCAGGCCAGCACCGACCTCGCCGCCAAGCTCAACGAGTTCGCCAACGTGAGCGACGTGGACGCCGGCTTCACCGAGGGCAAACCCCAGCTCGATTTCCAGATGCGGCCCGAGGGGCTGGCCCTCGGGCTGACGGCCGAATCCGTGGCCCGCCAGGTCCGCAACGCCTTCTACGGGGCCGAGGCCATGCGCCAGCAGCGCGGGCGCAACGAGGTCAAAATCCGCGTCCGCCTCCCCCGCGGGGAGCGCCTCTCCGAGCATGATCTCGACGAGCTGCTCGTCCGCACCCCGAGGGGCACCGACGTGCCCCTGCGCGACGTGGCCGTGGCCACCCGGGGCCGGGCCTACACCAGCATCGACCGCCGCAACGGCCGCCGCGCCGTCCAGGTGACGGCCAACGTCACCCCGCGCAGCGACAGCGAGAATGTCCTGGCGGACGTCCTGAACATCTACATCCCCGAGCTGCAGCAAAAGTACCCCGGCCTCGCCTACGGCTTCTCGGGACGGCAGAAGGACCTGCGCGAGGGCATGGCCTCGCTGCTGCTGGGTTTCGTGGTGGCGGTCATCTCGGTGTACGCCCTGCTGGCGATCCCCTTCCGCAGCTATTCCCAGCCCCTCATCATCATGGTCAGCATCCCCTTCGGCATCGTCGGCGCGGTCATCGCCCATGTGCTGATGGGCTATCCCCTGAGTCTGATGAGCATGATGGGCATCGTGGCCCTCTCGGGCGTGGTGGTGAACGACTCCCTGGTGCTCGTCGACTTCGCCAACGGCGAGCGCAAACGGGGCCTGAACCTGCACGACGCGATCACCTCGGCCGGCATCCGCCGCTTCCGCCCCATCCTGCTCACCACCCTCACCACCTTCCTCGGCCTGGCACCGATGATCTTCGAGACCTCCCGGCAGGCGCGGTTCATGATTCCGATGGCAATCTCGCTCGGCTTCGGTATTCTATTCTCCACCCTGATCACGCTGGTGCTGGTGCCCTCGCTCTATCTGATCATCGAGGACTTCCACACCCTCACCCACAACGTCCTGGGCAAAGCCCACGCCCGCCCCCCCGAAGCCGCCCTCGGGGATTGACCGCCACCAACCGGAATACCGCCGATGAAGCTGAAGATTCTAGGTTCCGCCGCCGCCGAAGGCTGGCCCGGCCTGTTCTGCGAATGCGCCACCTGCGCCGAGGCCCGCCGCCTCGGCGGCCGCAACATCCGCCGCCGCACCGCCTATCTCCTCGACGAATCCCTCCTCGTCGACTTCGGCCCCGACGCCTACTGGCAGAGCGTCGAGTTCGGCGTGGACCTGCTCAAGGTGGACGACATCCTCTTCACCCACAGCCATGCCGACCACCTGAACCCCCTCGAACTGAGCTGGCGGCGCAAGGGCTACAGCCAGGTCGAGCGCACCCTCCGCGTCCACGGCAACGCCCATGTCCTCGGCCGCATCCGCCGCGAGACCGCCACCCCCGACGAGAAGCTCCGCCTGACCATGCAGGAACTGCATTCGGGCGCCACCTTCGCCGTCGGCCCCTGGACCGTCACCGCCTTCGCCGCCCAGCACGCCTCCCCCGAGGAGGACGCCCTCAACTACGCCCTCCACAAGGACGGCCGGACCATCTTCGTCGGGAACGACACCGGCTGGTGGCCGGATTCAAGCTGGGAGCAGGCGACCCCCTTCCGCTTCGACCTGGCCATCCTCGAATGCACCTACGGCATGCTCAATCCGGATGCCCGCTCGCACCATCTGGGCGTGGCCTCCACTGTCGCCTTCCGCGACGAACTGCGCCGCCGGGGCTGCCTCGGCGACGCCTCCCGCGTCATCGTCAACCACTTCTCCCACAACGGCGGCGCCAACCACGACGCCCTCCGCGAATGGTTCGCCCCCCATGGCCTCGAAGTCGCCTACGACGGCCTCGAAATCGAGCTGTAACCCGGTCCCTCGGCCAGTCAAGCGTGATGCAACCCGTTTGTAGTACAGGTGTTAGCCTGCTCTCGGAGCGGCTTGCGGCAGAAAGGACGACAAACAAAGGCCACCTTGACGCCACCCGGTTGCCGGGTTACCATCCGCCCGTCCAACCTGGTTCCATGTGACCGTTTCTTCATATCTGCGCCAGAATCGCCACATAGTTCCTGCCGTACTTCTTCGCGCATGCCGGACACGTCGTGTAGAAGAAATACAATTTCCCCGTCTCTTTTCCCTTGCTGCGGACAAAGTCCCTCATCTCGGCGATCCATCTGCGCATGTTCTTGTACGGCCCCTCGAACACTTTGCACAGAAAACTGCCCGAGATGGTCGCCATGTTCGCGCCGGGAACATCCTTCGCCACTTCGATGAACACATCCGCGCCCCACAGCGAATTCTCGTCCGAAAGAATCACATTCTGGCCGATTGCGGCACCCGCCGCCTCGATCCGGGTCATGTTTCGCTTCATCACCGCGCCGAAGTTCAGCGGGATGTGAAGAAAACTCGTCACCCGGTCCTTCACAAACCGCTTGCCTTGCCATTGGATTTCCTTCTCGTCCCAGGGAGCCGGGTCGAACCTCGGACAGCATTGCTCGTCCACTATCGCGTTCATTATTCATTTCCCTTCTTTCGGCCAAGATTACGAAATCATGGTGTATCTGCGTTCCATGACATTCGAACCGTGGCAGCATTGCGTTTCCGTAATCCGGCACCCGCCATTGCACAAATCCTCATAGCTACAGGTGCGGCATCCTGGATACATGCGCCGCTGGCGGAAATCCTCCAGTTCCTTGTTCTCCTTCCACACTGAGCGGCTCAATTGGCAAGCGTCTCCATATGTGGTTTGGCAAAAAGAACAGGGCTTGAATTTTCCATCGACGGTTACCGCCAGAATCGCATTTCCCCCGACGCAGCCGTTCACATCGAAAAAATCAAGATCGCGACGTTTGGCACCACAGTAGGCCAATGCGGGGAAGAACGAACAATCGAGCATGGGCATCATGGAATGTCGCCGCGACAATTTGCGAACGACTGACAGAAGAGAACGTTCCTGGTCCTGGGAAAGAAGCATGTCGCGACACTCATGATTGTTCGCAGTCAACTTGAATTTGAGCAATAGAACACGCGAAATGCCTTGGCTTGCGCACCACCGCCAAATACGGGGAAGCTCATCATACGTCTCGCCTGAGATCAACAGGTTCATGCCAACATCCGCACCGAAGAGCTTCAACAAGCGGACCGGCTCGGCGAGACGGGGCAGCTCCGAGGAGTGATGACAACTGACATGGACACTGCCGAACACCCTGCACCGCCTCGCTGTATCCGCATCCATGAGCAACCCGTTTGTCGTTACATTCGGCACAATCCCCATCTGCCTCGAATAGGCCGCGATATCTAATAAATGCGGATGGAGAAAGGGCTCGCCGCCACCGATGGCGATGGTGAAGACAGCCATGTCCGCGAGTCGGTCAATGATTGCCTGGGCCAGTTCCAGAGGCATGTCTTTATCAGGCTCATCGCTACTCAGCGCGTAGCAACTGCGGCACCGAAGGTTACATCGGTTGGTAACGCTCATGTGAACGTCTAGCGGGGCGGAGTAAAGTCCCTCCGTCAAATTGGCGGCTGGGGCGATGCCAAGTGCGTCAGCCCGCCGGGAATCGACAAACGCCGTAAAGCCGGGATTTTCCGAATAGACGATCCCGCCAAACCATTCGCGCCTTTTTTTGGTGAGCGAGGTCACAAAGCAGAACCCGTGATGGCCGAGGCGAGCATGGTCAACGGAATGCAGGCCGACAGAAGCAAAACATGAACGATGGCTGAAATGACAATATTCGTCTTTTTCGCCCCGCGACGTGCGATCAATCGAGCCAAGACAACCATCGACACCAGCCAGGCGGCAAAAGGCCCCATGGCGAAGATGGCAGTAATAGGCGCATACATCACTTTGTCGCCATATACCAATGCGTTGCCACAGACGAACAAGAAGGTGCCTGCCACGACGGTTGCGATCAGACAAACCATACTGTGCCAACGTGCAAATCGGACAAACTCATGGAGTCCCGTCTTGGTGTCGCCACCCGCTCCGAGTAGTTTTCCTCCGCGAACAGTAAGAAACAACGAGCCAAGAATACCGAAAAGTATGGAAGCCGGCACCGAATATATGACGACGAAAGGCATATACCCGGCTCCCCCGGAGAAGTTGGCCAAATGCCCGGGCCGAATCTTCAGGATACGTCCTTTGCCGATTCCGAATCGCATTGCCTCATCTCCCTTCGGCGAATCTCTTTCTTCTGAAAAATCTCCATGCTCAGGGAAACGGTCTGCTGTGACTACTGGGGATTGTAATGCGGGAACCGCGCGGCGTCAAGGCGGCTTTTCATTCGTCATACGGGTGCTAGGCTGACGGAGCGCTCCAAGAGCATGCTAAAGCCTGTACTACAAACGGTTGTGACAGCACGGCCATTCGTTCGTAGTCCGGCCTTTAGGCCGCCGACGGGCGCTCCAAGAGCAGGCTGAAGCCTGTACTGCAAACGGTTGTGACTGTAAGGCCTTTCGTTCGTAGTACGGCCTTCAGGCCAATACCGTTTACTTAAGTATCTCCAGGCCTACGCATGGCGGTAGTTCACGGT
>LVAZ01000385.1 GCA_001603055.1 Victivallales bacterium Lenti_02 | reverse complement strand
GCCCCCGACTTCGCCCCCACCCCCCTCAACGTGGACTTTGTGCGCTACAACCAGGAATCCTTCGCCGAGTTCCACGCCTGGATGGCGGGCATCGTCCGCGAACTCGCCCCCGGCCTCCCCGTCCACGCCAAGATCATGATGATGGCCCACTTCAACCGGGGCACCCACGGCATGTGGAGCGTCTCCCCCGAGCTGTTCGGCGAATTCAGCCAGTACAACGGCAACGACAGTTGCAACTTCCCGAGCGGCGGCGACTGGTCCACCGGCTGGCGCGGCATGGAGGCCGGCTACGACTTCCAGCGCAGTCTGGCCGACCTCCCCGTCTTCAACTCCGAAAACCATGTGATCGTGGACCGCGACCACGGCGTGGTCGCCCCCGAGCACCTCTACACCGCCCTCTGGCAGGGGGCCGTCCACGGGCAAAGCTCCACCACCTTCTGGGTCTGGGAGCGCACCGCCGACTTCGCCGGCGACCTCGCGGGCAGCCTGCTCCACCGACCCGACGCGGTCGAGGCCATCGGCCGCGCCAATCTCGATCTGAACCGGCTCGCCCCCCAGATCGCCAGCATCCAGCGGGTGCCGCCCGAGATCGGCATCCTCTGGTCCGCCGCCTCGGTCATCCAGGGCGACGCCCACCTCCCCGCCATGTGGCGCACCTACGAGGCCGCCGCCTTCCAGGGAGTCCAGCTCGGCTTCGTCACCGAACGCCGCCTCGAAGCCCTCGCCGCCGGCCACCGCCGCCGCCCCCTCGAGTCGCTGAACGTCCTGCTGGTGCCGCAGGCCACCCACCTCTCCCCCGCCGCCCGCGACGGCCTGGCCCGGCTGGCCGAAACCATCCCCGTGGTCGTCCTTGGCGAACCGCCCGCCCGCGACGACTACGGCAACCCCGTCCCCGCCTTCCCCGGCACCCTTGTCCTGCCGCTGCCCGACTCGGCGGCGGCACTCTGCCAGACCCTCGCCGACCACCTCCCCGCCTGGGGCATCCAGCCGCTGGTCGCGGCCACCGACGAAAACGGCCAGGCCCCCTTCGGCATCCAAATCCGCGCCGCCCGCCACGGGGACGGCGCCCGCGTCGCCGCCGTCTGCAACCTCCGGCGCGAACCCTGCACCCTGATTCTGACCGGCGCGCCGGAGGCCCGGGACCTGCGTTCCGGCCGGAATCTTCCCCCCCGCATCGTCCTCGAACCCCTCCAGCCACTCCTTCTCCAGCTCCCCTAACCAACGCCCTCCGCCCGGAAAAATTTGTGGTTTTGAGGGAAAGGGACTCGCAGGCAGGCTTGAAATGAGCGATCCGCATTGCATAGTCGAAGTTTCGAGGGTATCATTACCCGGTGTGGCGACCTGCTTGGCCCGAGAAACGATGATCTGCTGGCGAGAATCCCGGGCAAACGGCTTCAAACAACTCTCCACGAAACAGCATGACACAACGGCGGCGAACGTGCCGCCAATGGCAGTTGGGAGCGCGCAATGGGCAAACTGAGCAACATCTTCGGGATTCTTGCACTCCTCCTCGCCGGCGCGGCGGCTTACTTCAGCTTCGCCATCTCCGCGCGACGCACGGAATTCCGCCTGCGGGCCGACAAGACGGCCACCACCGTGGTGGAAATCGTCAAGGCCGTTGACGCCGACAGCGGCACCTTCCTGGCCAACACCATCAGCTTCAATGCCGGCGACCCCAAGGCCGGCACCAAGGAAAGCGGCTCCCTCGGCTGGAAGAGCTTCCAGGACGCCAAGGACGACAGCGGCGCCTATGCCGCCTTCCAGAACCTCCTCAACCAGGCCGTCGCCCATGTCAACAGCCTCGGCCGGCAGCGCAACACCCTCGCCGAATCCCTGGTCGACATCTCCACCTCCCTCACCCTGCCCGAGGAAATCATCATCGCCGACCTGCGCAATCTGGGCGACACCACCACCTTCGAGCGGGCAACCGCCAAGGTGAAGCGTCACGCCGCCGCCGTCGCCGCCCGCGACAAGGCCCTCATCGACGCCATCGTCCAGGCCGGCAGCGCCATGGGGCAGCCCGTCCGCGAAAGCAGCCTCACCACCCGCCGCGAAACCCACGACGCCGACGGCCAACCCATGCTCGGCGACTTCACCCACGACAACGAGCTGGCCGCCTTCACCCGCGGCGTCAGCGAAATGAACGAACGCAGCAAGAGCTACTCCCAGACTCTGGTCGACGCCATCGACGCCATCGGCGCCCACCAGGGAGTCTTCCGCTGGAGCGTGGACCGCAACCGCCTGCGCGACCGCAACGCCTACGCCGGCGCCCTCACCCAGATGGTCGACGACTTCGGCAAAATCAACGAGCAGCTCGGCGGCTACGTCGTCGCCAAGAAGGAAGTCGCCCAGTTGAGCACCAAGGTGGACAAGCTCGAGGAAGACCTCGACCAGACCCAGAAGGAACTGACCACCGCCCAGGACCAGTTGGTCAAGGCCAGCAACCGCATCGAGCAGCTCATGCGGGCCGCAGGCATGGAAGTGGAAGGCGGACCCGCCGGCTACGAACTTGACAAGGAAGTGGCCATCAAGGGCAAAGTCCTGAGCGTGGACAACGACTACAACTACGTCATCGTCGACCTCGGTGCCCGCTATGTCGAGGACAACACCGAGCTGCTGGTGGCCCGCAACGACAAGCTCGTCGCCAAAATCCGCGTGGCCAAGGTGCTGAGCAAGATATCCGTCGCCGACATCCTCCCCAGCGCCATGCAGGGAACTGTCCAGGCCGACGACCTCGTCATTCTCTCGGCGCTTCAGCCCACTGCGGCGAAACCGGGCAGCCGCTAAGCCGGAGGCAACTACCGATGCTGGACAAAATTGGTGCCATCTGCCTGATCCTTTCCTGCGCCTGCCTGGGCTACATCCTCGCGATGCAGTTCCTGGAAGCGCGGGAACTGAGCCTGGCTCTGCTTCCCTTCCTCGGCTGATCCCCCTTCCCCCCGAAGAGGCAACGATGAAACTGCGAGTCCTGCGCCCGCTGATTCTCCTGGCTATCCTCCTGCTGGGGGCCGGTTGCGCCTCCATCTTCCGCGAGCAGGAACCCACGCGCGGCGACCAGTTGCCGTGGAACACCCCGGCCAACTGGGAAGGCCAGGGACTCGGCCTCCCCTACTGACGGACCGGTAGCCCCGCTTATCCGAGCCCGAGTTTCTCCCGGGCCGCCTCGCCCAGCAGCCGGACCTCGAAATCGAGGACGATGCCGCGCTCCCGCGCCACCCGCTGGCGCGCGGTGTGCAGCAAAGCCACGAAATCCGCCTCGCGCGTATCCGGCCCGGCCAGGAAAAAATTGGCGTGCATCGCGCTGATCTCGGCGGCGCCCACGCGCGTGCCCTTGAGCCCGCAGGCGTCGAGCAGACGGCCCGCCGAATCGCCCGGCGGATTGCGGAACACGCAGCCGGCGCTCCGCCCGCGCGGTTGCCGCGCCGCCCGCCGCCGACCGAATTCGGCCAGCCGTTCCTGCTGTCCGGCGGCATCCCCGACCGGCGGCAGATCGATCCAGACCTCGGTGACGAGCAACCCCTCCAGGTCGCTGTCCCGGTAGGACCAGGCCACTTCCGACGCCCGGCGCTCGAAGACCGTGCCGTCGGCCAGCCGCAGCCCGCGCAGGCGGGAGACTAGCCCGGCGAAATCGCAGCCCTCCGCCCCGGCGTTCATCCGCGCCGCCCCGCCGACCGTGGCGGGAATCCAGGCCAAAGCCAGCAGCGCCTCGGGGCAGCGCCCCCGCGCCGCCAAATCCCGCGCCAGAGCGCCGAGGGAAACCCCCGCCCCCGCGCGCACCTGGTCCCCGGCCATTTCCCAGCGGGCGAACTCCCCGGCCAGGCGCAGGGCCAGAACCGGCTGCTCCTCGTCCGTTCCCACCAGATTGCTGCCCCGGCCCAGCGGCAGCGCGGCCAGCCCGCGCTCCCGCGCGAAAACAAGAGTCGCCCGCGCCTCCGCCTCGTCGCGCGGCTCGGCCAGCAGAGGCCGCCCGCCGCCCACCCCCAGGGTGGTGAGATCGGCCCAGGCCACCCG
>LVAZ01000384.1 GCA_001603055.1 Victivallales bacterium Lenti_02 | reverse complement strand
GGGACGGGTTCCGGCTCGGGGACGGGTTCCGGCGCGGGGACGGGTTCCGGCGCGGGGACGGGTGCCGGCTCGGGGACGGGCGCGGGGGGGTCGTCCCAGCCCAGAGCCAGCAGGGGTTGCGGGTCCGTGTCCTTGCTTGTCTTGCGCCTGGCAGCGACCATCCGATGTCTCGTTCCTTAGAAGGATTCCGGGGTTTCGTCGTCCATGTCCGCCTCGTCGTCCTCCCCGCGGTCGGGGGCCTCGTCCCTGCCGCCTCCGCCGATGAGGATTTCCCGGGGCAACTGGCCGACCTGGGGGCCGATGACGCCCCGCTGCTCGAGGATTTCCATGATGGTGGCGGCCCGGTTGTAGCCGATGCGCAGGGCGCGCTGGACATAGCTGGTGGTGGCCCGGCGGTCGCGCCGGATGACCTGGATGGCCTGCTGCACCAGGGCCTCGTCGCCATCGGAAAGCTCCTCGTCGAAATCGCCTTCGGATCCGGGCATGCCGTCCAGACCGCCGGACTCCTCCTCGCCGCCCTTGAAGACCTCGTCGTTGAAGCACTGCTCGGCCTGGCCGGCGCAGAAGGACACCACCCGCTCGATCTCCTCGTCGAGCACCAGCGCGCCCTGGTTGCGCTCCATGGCCGTGGCCCCCTTCAGCAGCATGTCCCCCTGGCCCAGCAGGGACTCCGCCCCCTTGCCGTCGATGATGGTGCGCGAGTCCACCTGGCTGGTCACCTTGAAGGCGATGCGGGTGGGGAAGTTGGCCTTGATGACGCCGGTGATGACATTGACGCTCGGGCGCTGGGTGGCGATGATGGTGTGGATGCCCACGGCGCGGGAAAGCTGGGCGATGCGGGCCAGCGAGGTTTCCACGTCGGCCTTGGCGGTCATCATGATGTCCGCCAGCTCGTCGATCACCACCACGATGTAGGGCATGCGGTCGGGAATGAGGTTGCCGTCGTCGTCGTAGACCGGGGCGGGACTTGGTTTGCGGTTGTTGAAGACGTTGATGTTGCGGGCGTTGACCTTGGCCATGATGTCGTAGCGGTGCTTCATCTCGCGGATCACCCAGCGCAGGGCCAGGGGCACCCGCTTCACGTCCGAGATCACCGGCACAATCAGATGGGGCAGCGATTCGTAGCAGGCGAACTCCACCACCTTCGGGTCCACCAGGATCATCCGCAGGTCCTCGGGCGAGAAGCGGTAGAGCAGGGACATGACGAGCAGGTTGATGCAGACCGACTTGCCGCTGCCGGTGGCGCCGGCGATGAGCAGGTGCGGAGCCTTGCCCAAGTCCATCACCACCACCTCGCCGGCGATGTTGCGCCCGAGCAGGACCGGGATGTCGTACTTGGTGTTTTTCCAGGTGGCGCTCTGCATCAGGCTGCGCATGGAGACCAGGGCCGCCGTGGCGTTGGGCACCTCGATGCCCACCGTGTTGCGGCCGGGAATCGGGGTGAGGATGCGCAGGCTGATGGCCCGCAGCTCCATGGCGATGTTGTTGCTGATGTTGCTGATGCGCTCGACCCGGACGCCCGGCGCCGGGAGCACCTCGAACAGGGTGACGCGGGGGCCGCTGGTGGTCTTCACCACCTGGGCGTCGATGCCGAAGTTCTCGAGGGTTTCCTGGAGAATGGCGGTTTTCTGCTCGATTTCCTTCGGGTCCGCCGTGGTTCTCACCCCGTCGTCGGTGGCCAGCAGGTCCTGGGAGGGAAGCGTGTAGGCACCGGGCTTGGCGGCGGCCGGACGGCTCTTCTCGCGGCGCTCGGGCCGGGTGGGCGGCGGCTCGGCGGGCTTCGGAGCCGGGGGCGGTTTGGGAAGCGGCGCGGGCGCCTCGGGCAGCAGGTCGCGCTGGGTGCGCTCGCGGGGTTCGCGCCGGGAAGCGGGTGCCGGTTCGGGACGGAGCAGCGGGCGCCCGCTCTCGTCCTCCTCGTCCTTCCCGCCGCGGGACAGCAGCGGCGCGAACAGCCCATGCCAGTCGTGGACCCAGATGATGACGCCGGCGGCACCGAGAACCAGCGCGGCGACGATGGCCGTGCCGGTGGGATTCAGCAGAAAACGCAGCCATCCGTCGCCGGGCGAGGAAAGCCGCTGGCCCAGGGCGCCGCCCGGCATCCGGGCCAGATTCAGCCGCTCGGCAAAATCCGCGAACACATCCGGCCAGATGCCGAGCAGCATGCACCAGCCGAGCAGAAACAGCACCAGCGCCGTCCAGTAGTCCCAGCCTGCCGGACGCAGCCCCCGCCCCCAGAACAGGCGCCGGACCGACGAGCCCAGCAGCAGCGCGGCCAGCGGATACGCCGCCAAACCGAAAACCACCAGCGTCCACCAGGACAGCCAGGCACCCACATAGCCGAACCAGTTGCCGACGATCTCCACCGCGGGCACGCCCCCGCCCAGCCGGTCGATGTCCCGGGGATCATAGGACCCCCAGGGCCAGAGCGATACAGCCAGCATGATCGAAAAGGCGAAGCCCAGCAGGCGCCGCAGACGGAACGGGCGGCGGGGCTGTTCTTCTTCCGGCATCGACTGGACGCGCTTGCTCAAAACGAAACACTCCTGTGGAACAACGGGGGCCTCGGACCGGGAAGACGACCCGCAGGCTTGCAGGTCGCTCCGGAGAACAGTATTGTTCCCCTACGTCTTTTCAATGAAGCCCGGCCATCTCCGTGCTTCGGTTGTCGCCCCAGCCAAGCGGACAAGCCATGAGCGTCCCCCTATACCCTCTACGTTTCCACCCTGTCTACGAGCAACAGGGCCCGGCCGGCGGGTTGTTGGCGGACTACCTGGCGGTGGACCGGAACCGCGTTCTGCCCCCCGGCGCGACGGGGAGCTGGGAGCTGGTGGACGCGCCCGGCCTGACCAGCGTCATCGCCAACGGCCCCCTCGCCGGCGAACCCCTCGCCGAGCTGGCCGCGCGCGCGCCGCGCGAAATCGTCGGCCGCCGCCACCGGCCGGGCCAGCCCTTCCCCCTCTGCATCCGTCTGGCGGACATCGCCGAAACCGAGCCGCTCGCCGTCTGCCCCGAGTATCCCGTCCGCCTGGGCGGCGAAACCTACCGCCCGAACCACCGCTTCTGGGTGTCGCTGGCGGCCGGGGAACAGGCCGAAATCAACGTCGGCATCAGCCAGAACGCGACCCGGCTGGACATTGTCCATTCCCTCGATTCCCTCGATCTGATCACTCTCCTGCAAAGCTACAGTCCCCTGCCCCACGACGCCTTCTTCGCCCCCAGCGGCAGGCTCTTCAACATCGGGTCCGGCAATCTGGTCTGGGAACTGCGCGAGCATCCGGGACCGCCCCTGACCATCAGCCACTGGGGACGGGGCACCCCGCCCCCCGAGGAACTGGTCGCGGCCGGCCTGCGCTCCGTCTACTTCCAGGACCGCCAGGTCAGCCGGATTTCCCGCGATGCCTCGGTGATCTCGCAGACCCGCCGCGTGCCCCTTCTCCCCCACTGCCCGAGCTTCTGCGTCGAGGAAATCCGCCTCTTCGACCATCTCTACGACCGCACCAGCGGCGGCACCTTCCACCTGCTGGCCGTGGTCGAGGGCGTGGCCCGGCTGGATTGCGGCAAGCGGAGCGAGACGATACCGAACGGTTCGCTGGCCTGCCTTCCCGCCGCCCTGGGCGACTATCGGCTCTACGCGGAGGGTGGTCCCGCCCGGGTCCTGCGCGTACTCCAGCCCACAATCTGAGCCCTGCCCGCCGCGCTGCGGAAACCAGTTTCCCCACGATTCACAAGGGTTCCCCCCATGCTTCGCCCTCTCCTGCTGGTCCTCGCCGCCTGTCTTCTCCTCCCCACCCTTGCCGCCGGAGACCCCGCCCGCGATCTGGCCGTGCGCCGCCGCGAGCAGCAGGGCGACGAACTGCGCCGCCTCTTCGAATACCGACGCGACCGCCGCATCCCCACCGTCGGCGCCGCCGAAGGCGCCATCGCCGCCGCCCTGGCTGCAACGGACCGGCTCAGGCAGGCCGCCGGCCAGGACGACCCCGCCGCCTTCGCCCAGATTCTGGCCGCCACCGACGAGCACCTCGCCGCCGCCCGCGCCCTGCTCGACCAGCACTGGCCGGACGGGCTGGTCATGCGGACCGGCGTCGGCCGGGCCAGCTTCGGCCGCTACGGCTGGCGGCAGCGTTTCGGCGGGCTGGTGTGGGACC
>LVAZ01000383.1 GCA_001603055.1 Victivallales bacterium Lenti_02 | reverse complement strand
GTCGCAGCCGAGGACGGTGTGGTTTTTGCCGCCCATGATGCGGATGGCCTGGTTGCCGATGTTGCGCACGGTGCAGCCTGCCAGGAGCACGTTTTCGCCCCCGTGGACATCGATGGCGTTGGTCCGGGTCTGCTCGAACACGAGCCCGCGCAGGGTCACGTGGGAGACGTCGCGCAGGGTGAGCAGAGGGGCGGCGAGGAGCGAGACGCTGACGGTCGCCGCCGGGTCCGGGGGCCAGAAATAGAGTAGGCCAGTCTCCCGGTCGAGATACCATTCGCCGGGCTGGTCCAGTTCTTCGAGCAGGTTGAGGAAATAGAAGCGTTTGTCGGGGTAATGGCCGTAGCGGGTGGGGTGGCCCAGACGGACGATCTGGCCTTCCTGCTCGATGGCGGCGACGGGGAGGTATTCCTCGGACCAGTCGCGGCCCCAGTAGCCATGCACCCAGATGTCCTTGGCTTCGCTCCAGCGGGCGAGGCGTTCGTCGGCGAAGACAAAAGCGCCGGGGCGCGGCTCCTCGCGCTGCTGGGGGTTGATGAACCCCTGCGGTCCGCCACGCGAATAGACTTTCGAGCCGGTGTCGATGACTTTGCCGGTGCGGACGAAGCCCTCGTTGGGCCAGCGGGCGAGGGTCATGGGCCGGTCGCCCGCGAAGACTTCGAGGGCGGCGGACCGCTGCGGCAGGCCCATGCCGCGCGGTTCGAGACTGCCGAAGTCGGCGATGCCCTGGGCGCGGAGGTCGGCCTGTTGCACATGGCTGCGGGCGGCCTCGGGCAGGCGGGCGAGGACGCGGGGATCGCGGACGGGGGCGAAGTCCCGGATTTCCCGGCCGCCGGTCAGGCGCACCGTCTGGCCCGGCTCGGCCCGGTAGACGACGGGGCTGGCGGGAGTCCCCGAATCCCGGGCTTCGAGAATGAAGGTGGCGTCGCGCGGGTAGGTGCCGGGGAGCAGGGTGACGGTAATCCCGCCTTCGGCTTGCCGGGCGCGGATGGCGTCGCGGGCGCGTTCGAGGCTGGCGAAAGGGGCCTCGCGGGTACCTGCGCCTTGGTCGTCGCCGGAGGGCGAGACGAAGAACTCCAACGCCGCGAGGGGGAGGCAGAGGGACAGCAGGGGGAGCAGGAGGCTGGCAGAACGCATGGTCTTCTCCGGTCGGTCAAGATGGGCTTGCACCGAGAGTAACCGGTTTTCCCGGTGCGTCAAGCCAGATTGGACACAACCTTCCGGCTGGCTTGCTGTTGTGGCGAGCCTGGAGGGACGAACCGGGGGGAAAAGAAAAGCGAAAAAAAGAACAAAGGACACTTGACTGGTCGCCGGGCTCGTGATATATACGGTAACTAAGAAGAGTTTCCGATTACCACTATCTAGTTACCAGTCGAGTGTGCCATGTCCGAGTCCACCCATCCAACCGAATCCTGGGAGCAGTCCCTTGCCGAGTCGCTGAAGGATGCGCACGAAGTGCTGGGCACGGTGAGCCTGCGGCAGGTGGCCCGCGACCTCGAGCTGTCCCATGCGGCGCTGATCCGGGTCCGGCAGGGCGATTTCGGGGCGGTGGGCCGGGACACCCTGCTGCGGATACTCGACTACTACGGGCTCAAGGCACCTTCCGAACTGGTCCTGGGGGCGAAGGCTCCGACCGAGGACGCGCGGCGCCGGGTCGCGGCCTTCTGCACCTCGGCCCAGTGCCCGCTGGCCCGTGTCTACTTTGTGAACGAGCGCTGGGTGGTGCGTCCCTTGACTCTCGATGTTCCCGGCGCGCTGTTCGAGGGCGGGCGGGAGCCGGTGTGCCGGGAATGCGGCAGCCCGCTGGCGCACCGCTGTCCGGAATGCGGGCAGGAATTCGTGAAGGGGGCGTTCTGCCCCTGGTGCTCCGCCGGCTACATCCCCACCCGCGACCTGCGGGAGGAGGAGTTCCGGACGCTGCGCGGCAAGTGGGCCGACCTCGTCGAGTTCGGCGGCAAGATGGAAACCTACTGACTGGAAATGCCTAACGCCCCTGGCGGCAGATCACGACCATGACCAACCAGACCGAAAATCAGCAAGAGAAACCCGCTCGCGCCAAGCCTGACAGCTTGGCGGCGAACTGGCCGTTGCTGGTGGTGGCGGTGGTTAGCCTGATTCTGCTGATGGTTCTCCCCTGGTTCGACCGCGACCAAATCCGGCGGGGTTTCCGCCGGGTGGTGCCCGGTCTTGCGTCCGAAACCGAGGCCTCCCCGGCCCCCGGCGACGGGGAATACCGGGCCCGCTACGAGGCGGAGCGGAAAATCCGCGAGGCCCTGCACGAACGTCTGTATGGCCGCAAGTACCAGCGTCTGACGGAGATCGAGGCGGAAGTGACGAAGCGCAATCCCTACGAGGGCTACTACACCGGCGACCTGCTCCTGAACCAGGGCAGCGAAAACGGGGTGCGGCCGGGCATGGTGGTGGTGAACCGGGACTGGGTGGCGGTCGGCCAGATTGTGGCCGTGGACAAGGCCACCAGCACCCTGCGCCTGATTACCCATCCCGACCTGCGCCTGAATGTGCGGATTCCGGGGCGCGAGCTGGACGCCATGACCAATGCCGCGCCCTCGCTGGCCCCGCCGAAGGGGGAAGTGGCCCTGCAACTGCCCGCGCCCGCCCTGTTCGTGTCCGCCATCGGCAGCCAGGAACTTTCCGGCACGGGCCGGGAGCGCGACCGGCGCGATCCGCAGCACCTGCGTTCCGGCGACGCGGTGGTAACCAACGGCGCGGCGGACCCCGCCAACTACGCCGACGGCATCCTGGTCGGGCATATCTCGCATGCCATGCCCCCCGAAGCCAACACGACCGGCTGGCCGGTGAAGGCCAGCATCCTGCCCGGCCGCCTCGATTCCCTCCGCTATGTGAAGATCATTGTGCCCTAGGCCAAGCCGGGGCTTCATTCCGTTTGCCATTTTGTCGAAGGAGAACACATCATGTCGCCCGCCACCGCCGCCCTGTCCGTCGTCAAGTTCCCCCTGTGGGGCCTTGCCTGGTCGTGGAACCGTCAGCCGCAGATGGCCGACGGCCGTTTCGCGCAGGTTGGCAGGCAGGCCGGCATCGAGGCGCTGGCCGGCCTGCGCATTCTGTTTGCGCTGGCCTTCGCCATGTCGCTGGAATGGCATCTCGCCCCGCTCGCCTTCGCGGGCCAGGCACCGGTTCCCTTCGTGGCACCGGTGGTGGCCTGCTATGTGCTGACCAGCAGCTATGGCCGGATGGTGGTTGCCGCCGTGCTGGCCGGATTGCTGCGGGATGCCTTCTCGCCGGCGATGCCGCTGGGCTGCTCCAGCCTGCTTTTCCTGCTGGCGGCGGGGATTGGCCGGGAACTGTGCGAAAAGACGCGGCGCGACGGTATGACGGACCAGCTTCTGGTCGGCCTGCTGGTGCCGGTGCTGGTCGGTCTGTTCGGTCATCTGGTGCTGGTTTCCAGCGGGGTTGCCGGTTCGGCCGCCTTCGGCGAGGTGGCGCGGCGCATCCTGGGCGGGGCCTTCGCGGCGGCCGTGGTGACGACTCCGCTGCTGCGGGTCGCCAAGATTCTGGGCGGGCGCGCCGCCCGTCTGGCGGCGGTTCTGCTGGCCATGGGCTTGACTTGGCTGGCGAACTGGACCCTGCGCCATGTCAACCTGCCGGAATCGGCCGCCTCCCGGCTTCCCGAGCCGGCTCTCCCTGCCCGTTCCTGAGCAACCAGCCGGAAGTATCCGGCGAGTCTTGCCCCCGAACGTCCCGGGCGGGACGTTCGGGGGGTTCGTTTTTCCTGTCGGCATGCTATCGTATGTGAATGTGTTCTGGGAAACCGGTTCATGAACAGGACGGGGATGGTTGTTTCCCTGCCAGCCGTCGGGGTTGCCGTTTTCGAGCGCGTTATGTGTCATGCATAAGTCAAACCGTATCCACATAGGCCCGCTGCCCGCCCTGTCGATGATTGGGCGGTATGTCCGGCTGCGGATTGGCGAGCAGGTGAGGGCGCTGGCCTTCATCGTGCTGTATTTGGTGGCGTTTCAAATGCTGGTGCTGGGCATGACCCCGGCGAATGCCTGGCGGGTTTCGGCGGGGATCGGCCTGGTGGTGTTCGGGCTGGCGTGCTTTCTCGAGGGCCTGATTCTCGGTCTCATGCCGCTGGGCGAACGGGTGGGGCTGAAATTGCCGCAGCGCACCGGGTTGGTGGTCGTGGTGATTTTCGGTTTGCTGCTGGGGGTCGGCTCCACCTTGGCCGAACCTGCCATTGCGGCTCTGCGGGCGATGGGCGGCACGGTCAAGGCATGGGAGGCACCGCTGCTGTTCCATCTGCTGGAGAACGAATCCGGCAAGTTGGTGATCGCGATCGGGATCGGCGTCGGGATCGCCGTGGCGGTGGGCATGGTGCGTTTCTCCTACGGCCTGTCCATCAAGCCCTTTGTGTATGTGCTGACGCCGCTGCTGCTGGCGGTTTCCATATATTGCGCGCTGGACGAGAATCTGGCGGTTCTGCTTGGTTTGGCCTGGGATGCGGGGGCGGTGACCACGGGGCCGGTGACGGTGCCTTTGGTGCTGGCGCTGGGCATGGGGGTGTCCCGCTCGATCGGCAAGCAGGAAAGCGGGGATGCGGGGTTTGGCATCATCATGCTGGCCTCCGCCTTCCCGGTGCTGGCCGTGCTGTTTCTCGGGATGGCGCTCGATGCCAACGTTCCCCGGGCCATGCCCGAGGCGGAATTCTTCGCCCCGGAGCGGCGGGCCGAAGTGGGGGCGCTCTTCGCCTCGGACGAAGCTCTGCGGCAATACGTGTACCGGCGGGGCAATGCGGCGGCGCGCCAGGCGTACCACGGCGATGCCGATGCATACTGGCGGACGGTCCAGGGGCTGGCGGAGCCCTTTTCCCGGCAGATGTTGCTGGGCGACATGCCGTTGAACGAATGGTTGCAGAGCCGCGCTTCGGACGCGGAGCGCGCCCGGTTGCTCCCGAATGCGGAGCGGGGCGGCGAACCGCCCCCGGCGGCGCAGCCGATGGGCGACGTGCTGGGCGAAGAGTCCGTGGGCGCGCTGCGCGCCGTGGTGCCGCTGACCGGGCTGCTGCTGGTGGTTCTGTTTCTCTTCCTGCGCGAGCGGGTTCGCTACAACGACGAACTGGTGCTTGGCATCCTGCTGAGCATCCTGGGCATGACGGTGCTGACCAGCGGCATCCGCACGGGCCTGGCCCCGCTGGGGGACGAGGTGGGGCGCATCCTGCCGCGAGTGTTCCGGAGCACCCCCCGCGAGGAGGGGCGCCTGCTGCTGGAGTCGTTCGATCCGCGGGATGTCTTCTATGTGTATGGTCCCGCTGGCGAGCGCACGGGCTACTTCCACCTCCGGGACCGGTCCGGCAAGCAGCGGGCCGAGGTTTTCGAGCCGGAGCGCTACGATTCGGCGAGCGGGCGCTACGAGCATGTGGTCCGGAGCATGCCCCTGTTCCGGGCGGATCTGACCTTCGCGGGCATCGGTCTGGTGTTTCTCTTCGCGTTTGGCCTGGGCTACGGTTCCACGCTGGCGGAGCCTGCGCTCAGCGCTCTGGGGCGGAAGGTGGAGGAAATCTCGGTCGGCACCATTCGGCGCAAAGGGGTGATCCACGCGGTTTCCATCGGCGTGGGGCTGGGTTTGCTGGTGGGGGTGGCGCGGATTCTCTACGACCTGTCCACCCTGTGGCTGCTGCTGCCGCCCTACGTGCTGCTGCTGTTCCTGACCCACTGGAGCGAAGAGGATTTCGCGGGAATCGCCTGGGACTGCGGCGGCGTGACCACGGGAGTGGTGACGGTGCCGCTGGTCATGGCGATGGGCCTGGGAATCGGCAGCGAGCTGAACGTGGCGGAAGGGTTCGGAACCTTGGCGATGGCCTCCGTGTACCCCATCCTCACGGTCATGATCTACGGACTGATGCTGCGGGCCCGGCAACGGCGCAGCATTCGGGAGGCGGAGGTGGCCGGCGATGAGTGAAGCCCGTCTGGTTCCCCAGCCCATGACCCGAGTCACCTGCATGGTCCACCAGCATTTCGAGCGCGGGGTGGCGGAGCGCCTGGCCGAACTGGGGGCTCGGGATATTCTGGTGGAGAATGCCCGCTGCGTGCGGCAGCGCGTCCGCAAACGTGGCTGGGGCTTGCTGGGGCAGGCCAAGACCCTCGACGATTCGCCCATGGATGTGTTCCGGCTCTCCGTTCCCCGCGAGGCGGCGGGCCGGGTCGCCGGGGTGCTGATCGAGGCGGCGGAACTGAAGGCGCCGGGCCACGGCATGCTCTACACCCAGGACATTGTCGAGTACGGCTGCGCCGAGCCGCTGGTCATCGAGGCCGCCGCCGCCCCGGCCGGCCTGCTGCGGGACATGGCTCTGCTCACCTGCATCCTGTCCATGCCCGGCAGCGGGGACGCGCTGGCCCGGGTGGCGCTGGCGCTGGGGGTGGGGGTGCCGGTGATCTGCCGCGGGGTCGGCACCGGCCTGCGGAACCGGCTCGGGCTGCTGCGCATCACCATTCCGCCCGAGAAGGAGATTGTGCGCTTCCTGATTCCCGCCCACGACGCCAACGGCATCCGGCGGCTGCTGATCGAGGAGGGGCGCATGGACCGGCCCGGGGCGGGTTTCCTCTACCAGACCCCCATCCGGGAAGGGATCGCCGATCCGCTCATGTGTCTCGGCCTCCAGGGCCATGCGGCCAGCATGGAGCAGGTGATCGCCGCCCTGGACGATCTCAAGGGGGGCACGGGCTGGCGCAAGCGCTTCGCCGGGATCGAGGACCGGCCCGAGGAGGTGGACCGGCGCACCCGCCGCCATTTCCGTGAAATCTTCTTCTCCTGCGCCGAAGGCAATGCCGAGGATTTGGTGCGAGCGGCCATGGAGAACGGGGCGGGCGGCGCCACCACCGCCACGGCGGACTGCCTGCGCACCGGGCGGTCCGAGGATGGCGGCGGGGCACGCGAAACCGGCATCCTCTGCGTTCCGAACCAGGTTTCCGATGCCGTGCTGAACGCCCTGGACGAGACCGCCGCCCGCTCCGGCGACCAGGAGTTGCGGGTCCAGATTGTCGAGGCTCCGGCGGTCTTCACGCACTAGCGTTGGTGATCGCCAGGGATTGGGTGCGGGGCCGGCGGGAACTTTCGTCCTTGCGTTGGGTCGTTGACTTGTTATATAAGCAAGCAACGGAGGGAAGGCGGTTCCCGATTTCACCCCTTTGCTGTATTTCATTTCCTCTTTTCCCCTCCGGTTTGCGAGGATTCCCATGGGTGTTTCTTCCGCAACAGAACGTGTGGTGCTGATCGTCGACGACAGCACGGAGAACCTCCGTCTGGCCGCGCGGTTTCTGGAGTCGCTCGGCGGCTACCGGCCGATTCTGGTGCGGAATCCGGAACGGGCGGTCGAGGTCGCCACCCGCCGCCAGCCCGAGGCGATCCTGATGGACATCATGATGCCCGGCCTGGACGGCTACGAGGTGTGCCGGCAGATCAAAAGCGTGCCCTCGCTGGCCGATGTGCCGGTGGTGTTCGTGACCGCCAAGGAGGACGAGCCCAGCATCGGCAAGGCCTTTGCGGCGGGCGGCGTGGACTATGTGGTGAAACCGCTGGACCGCCGCGCCCTCGGGGTGCGGCTCCAGGTTCACATCGACCATTACCGCGCCCGGCGCGAACTGCAGCGCAGCGAGGCCCGGCTGCGGGCGGCCCAGACCATCGCCCGGCTCGGGGACTGGGAGGTGGACCCGGGGCTGGATATGTTCGAGGGGTCGAAATGGACCTTCCAGATATGCCGTCTGGTGGGCAATCGGGCCGCCGAGGGAGATTCTCTCCACGTGCCTCTGGCGGAGGTGGTCGACAGCGTGATTCCCGAGCACCGGGAACGGTTGCTCCAGCTTTTCCGCAGCCAGCCCGGGCAGGGCATCCGCGAGGTGCATTGCCGTTCCCTGGTGGGGGGCAAGGCGCGCGAGCTGATGTTTGTGGCCCACGGCGAGGAGCCGGTCCGCGAGGCGAGCGTGAAGGTGGTGGGGACGGTGCAGGACGTGACCGACCGGGTGGCGGCCATGGAATCGCTCCGCCGGGCGGAGCTGCGCTTCATGGAATCCCGGCGGACCGAGTCGGTGGGCCGTCTGGCGGGGGGGGTCGCCCATGAGTTCAACAATCTGTTGCAGGCCATCCTCGGCTACTCCTCGATGCTGGCTCGCCGGCTCGATCAGGGAACCCGCATGCGGGAGCTGGTGGACCCCATCCTCGCGGCCACCACCCGTGCGCGGGAGCTGGTGAACCAAATCCTGCTGGTGGCCCGGCAGGGGGCCTATACGCCCCAGCCCATGAATCTGGCCGAATTCGCCGCCCGCTTCATTCCCGCCGTGAACACCATGCTGCAGAGCACCCGGCCCATTGCCCTGGCCTGCGATACGGTGCCGCCGATCTGCGGCGACCCCGGTCTGCTGGAGCAGGTGCTGACCAACCTCTGCCAGAATGCGTTGCAGGCGACGGCGCGCGGCGGCGAGGTGAGTCTGTCCGTGACGGCGGTGGAATTGGCCAAGCCCCTGCCCGCCTGCGGCACAACCGTGCCGCCCGGCCACTATGTGCGGCTGGCGGTGGCGGACACGGGCGAGGGCATTCCGGAGGATATTCTGCCCCGCATTCTGGACCCCTTCTTCACCACCCGCGAAGTGGGGCAGGGGAGCGGCCTCGGACTTCCGGCGGTGCTGGGCGTCGTGCGGCAGCACGGAGCCCATCTGGTCGTCGATTCCGTGTTCGGCAAGGGAACCACCGTTGCCGTCTATTTCGCGCCCCATGCCGAGGCACCCTGCTCGCAGGAGGCGAACGGGGCGTCGGGCAGTCTGCCCCGGCGGGTGCTGGTGGTCGCCGCCGACGAGTTGTCCCGGGGGATTCTGGCGCTTCGTCTGGACGAACTGGCCTGCGAGGTCTGGGCGGTGGCGGGGCCGGGCGAGGCCAAGCCCATCCTGGCCGACCGGCGGTTGGGAATCGGGGCGATGGTCGTCGATCTGGCCGTCTCCCCGCCTCCGGCGGACTGGCTGGGCAAGGAGTCCGGCAAGCGGCCGGTGGTCGCGGTTCTCGGGGACACGACCGACGAGGCGTTGATCGTAGGGGCCGGCCGGATTGTTCCCCTGCCGCAGCCGGTCACCGCCGAAAATCTCCGGCAGGCCCTGCTCGGCGCCACCGTCGGCTAGGGAACCTCCACTCCGGCGCGGATGACCACCGCGCCCACCCCGCCGGGACCGCCGTCCGGAAAGGAGACCACCACCTCGTTTTCGGTTTGCAGGTCGGCGGGGTCGAGGGCGATGAGCTTGGTCGAGGCATATTCCTGCTCCACCAGCCGTTCGGCGGACTCCTCGAGAGGCACATCGAGGATTTTGCCGTTGAGGGCGACGCGCAGGTCCCATCCCGCCTCGGGCGGACGGCTGACGCCGATGCGCAGGCTGGCCCAGCGCAGGCCCGGCCCGGTCGGGACGCGGAGCCGGAAGGCGGCCTCGCCGCCGGCTTCGACCTGGACGGCGACGCGGTCGCCATAGCAGACCACCTCGTCCACGGTCCGTTCCGGGACCAATTGCCGGGGGTAGTCCGCCCGGAGGACCAGGGTTTCGCGGGGGGCGAGATGCCATTCGCCGACCGTGGCCGGCTCTTCCCGGTAGTACGGGGTGAAATCCGGACTCCGCCCGAAGCGGCGGCTGGTCAGGCGCTCGGGGGCGGGCAGGCTGGGGGCAAGGCGCTTGGGGCGGTTCGAGAGGTTGTTGAGGACGAGGAAGAGGGTGCCGCCGTCGGCGAAGGCCCGCGCCTGCACGTCGGGATCGGGACAGGAGACGGCCACGCGGTGCCCGCGCACGTCCCGGAACAGCCGGTAGAAGAGAATCTTCCGGGTCGGCACCCAGTCCGTTTTGTCGGTGAAGTCGCGGGGCACGTAGAGGACGGCGTAGTAGTTGGGGTCCCAGTTCATCGCGTGGAGCAGGATGAAGGGCACGGCCTTGTGAACCGTGTGGGGGTGGTCCATGAAGGCGAGGGTGTTGGCGATGACGCTGCTGACCATGTTGAAGTCGCAGATCGAGCGTTTCCGCATTTCCCAGTCGAAGCCATCGCCGGGAAAATGGGTTCGGGCCAGTTGGTCGACCAACTCGTCGGCCCCGTAGCCGCCGTGCTCGCTGATCACGAGGGGGACTTCGCGGCCGTAGGCGTTGACGGTGTAGTTCTGGACCAGGTCGAGGACGCCTTCGAGGGGCAGGCCGCCGGTGATGCGCCCGCCGAAGTCGCCGTCCTTTTCGCGCAGAAAGTCATAGACGTGGAAGGAGTAGAAGTCCAGCGAGCAGTCCGTCTGGTCGATGAAGGCTTGCAGGTTGCCGAAATACTGGAACTGGTTGCGGTAGTAGTAGGCCACGCTGAGACAGGGGCCGCCCACCCGCACCTCGGGGTTTTCCCGGCGCACCGCTGCGCGGGTGGCGGTGTGCCAGTTCGCCAGATGCTCGCCCCGCCAGTAGGACCAATGGGGCTCGTTGATGAGTTCGTACCAGGCCGGGCGGTCGAAGTCGGTGAAGCCGTGGCGCAGGACGGCGGCGGCGAGTTCGGCGGCGGCCGCGACGTTTTCGGGCAGGCGGCAGGGGCTGTTTCCCTTGTTCGCCGATTCGGTGGCGTGGACCCCCATGAATTCGGGGTAGGCGTTGGTGCGGCCGTGGGCCGCCACATCGAGCTTGCCGCCCATGTCCCGGCGGAAGGTCTCGCCCGGTTCGCGCAAGCGTACCGCCAGGCGGTCCTTCAGGTGGTCGAGGTCGGCGAAGCCGGGTCGCGCCTCGTCCTCCTTGATGGCCTGATACCAGCGGTCGATGCCGTGGACGATGCCGAGGCGGCGCCCGAAGGTGATGCCGTTTTCCCTGACGAGGTATTCGTAGCGCTCCGGGTTCCCGCAGCGCTCGTCGAACTGGGAACCAGGGTCGCAGAGGCCGAAATAGACCTCGCGGCGCAGCTCGCCGACGCCGCCGATACGGCGCCGGGTAAGGGGATCGACCACCACTGGAACCACCTTGGCTGACGGGGGGGCTTCCCCGTTTGGCTGGGCCAGAAGCAGGCTGGGCAGCAGGACGGCGGCGCAGGTGATCGGTTTGAGCATGGCTTCTCCGTGGGGGAGTTCGGGAAACAACCTGTACATCCCTACCAATAGCCCGTCGGGCATCCCATTGCCAAAAAACATGAGACTCGGCCTCCCATTGTGCCGTGCAACCTTGCCGGGGCCTTTTCCGGTGCTATGGAATAGGGCCTCAGCGCGGCTTCGGCGGAAGTTCTCGTTTTGCACGGAGTGTGCCCTATGCATCAGTGGACAAATGCGTATTCGGGCGAGGGTCTGGCTCGGCGGTCGCCCGGCGAAGTCAAGGAATGGCTCGAGGCCCGGCTGGGGGCGAGCGTGGTGCCTGGCCTGGGGGAGATGGAGGACCCCGGCGACGCCCGTTGCGGCGGGCCGCGCATTTCGGGATATGGGGAGCGGCATAGCTTCGGCGAATGGCTGCTGCCGCTGGCTGCCAAGCGCGGCATGACCTGGCGGACGCAGGCGGTGCCGTCAGCCTGCCGGGAGAAGGTCGTTTTCGCTCTCTCGCTTGGTTTCGGCAACGGCTCC
>LVAZ01000382.1 GCA_001603055.1 Victivallales bacterium Lenti_02 | reverse complement strand
GGTTTTCTCGGGGAGTTCGGCGGCGAGATTGACCCGCTCGCCGAGGTCCTGGACGAGGTTGGCGAGGTGGACGTCGTCCTCGGGCGGCGCGCCTTCGACGAGCTGACCGTGAAGGACCAGCTTCCAGTCGCCCTGGCGGACGGCGGTTTGCTTGTTCATCTCCCAGAAGATGGTTTCGTGGGGGGTGGGGGCACCGGCGGTGACCACGGGCAGGAGGTCGCGGCCGTCGAGTTCGAACTCGACGAGATCGCCGCCGGCGGCGCCGAGGATGGTGGGGAAGACATCCATGGAGGCGACCATCTCGTCGACCACCTGGCCGGCGGGGACGCGGGCGGGCCAGTGCAGGATGGCGGGCATGCGGAGGCCGCCTTCGTAGAGGCTGAACTTGTGGCCCTTGAAGACTCCGGCGGTGCCGCCGTAGTAGGGGTCCTGGCGACCGTCGAGCCAGTTGCGGGTCTCGCGGGAGGGGCCGTTGTCGGAGGTGAAGAAGGTGCAGGTGGAATCGGCCAGGCCCTGGCGTTCGACTTCGGCCATGATGGCGCCGACCGCGTCATCCACGGCGCTGAGCATGGCGGCCATGATGCGGCGGTCGGGGGCGAGGTGGGGGAAGCGGTCCACGTATTTGGCCGGGGCGTGCATGGGATAGTGCGGGGCGTTGAAGGGCACGTAGAGGAAGAAGGGCTGGCCGGTCTCGGCTTGCTGGCGGACCCAGGCGATGGCGCGTTCGGCGATCAGTTCGGTGAAGTATTGTCCGTTCTGGTAGGTTTCCCGGCCGTTGTGCCAGAGGTCGTGGGTGGGATCGTTGCCCGGGCCGCCCCGGTTCATGCCCCAGTAGAAGATGTGGCTGTAGTAGTCGATGCAGCCGGCCATGAACCCGAACCATTCGTCGAAGCCGTGGTCCTCGGGACGGCTGCCCTCGTTGAGGCCGAGATGCCATTTGCCGAACATGGCGGTGGCGTAGCCGTGGTCCTTGAGGGCCGAGGCGATGGTGGGGACATGAGCGGGCAGTCCGGTGGCGGTGCGGTGTCCGGCGAGAATCGAGCGCACGCCCGCGTTGCCGGGGTAGCGGCCGGTGAGCAGGGCGGCGCGGGAGGGCGAACAGACCGGCGAGTTGCTGTACCAGCTCGTGAACCGGGCCCCGTCGGCCGCGAGCCGGTCCAGATGGGGGGTGCGGAAGTCGGTGGCCCCCATGCAGGAGAGGTCGCCGTAGCCTTGGTCGTCGGTCAGGAACACGATGAAATTGGGGGCGTTCATGGCGGGGTCTCGCGGAAAGGGGTAGAGGGAAACATACCCATAGCCCGGGAAGCGCGCTTGCCAACTGCGGGCGGTGCGCAATCTGCGGTCGGCATGGCATATTACCACCCTTGGTTTCGTTTTTCCGACACGACGAGGTTTTCCCTTCATGGACCGAAACATCTACGAGAATCCGCTGTCCCTGCGCTACGCGAGCAAGGAGATGAACTTTGTCTGGTCGCCCCAGATGAAGTTCTCGACCTGGCGGCGTTTGTGGCTGGCCCTGGCCCGGGCCGAGCGCGAACTCGGGCTGGAAATCAGCGCCGAGCAGATCGCGGAGATGGAGGCCCATCTGGAGGACGTGAACTTCGAGGTGGCGGAGGCCAAGGAGAAGGAGCTGCGCCACGACGTGATGAGCCATGTCCACGCCTTCGGCGAGCAGTGCCCGCTGGCCCGGCCCATCATCCATCTCGGGGCCACGAGCTGCTACGTGGGCGACAACACCGACCTGATCCAGATGCGCGAGGGGCTGAAGATCGTTCGCGACAAGCTGGTGGCGGCGATGCGGCTGCTGCGCGATTTCGCCTGGGAATACCGTTCGCTGCCGACTCTCGGCTTCACCCATTTCCAGCCCGCGCAGTTGACCACGGTCGGCAAGCGCGCGACCCTGTGGCTGAACGATTTTCTGATGGACTACCACGCCGTGCAGCAGCTCATCGACGAACTGCCCTTCCGGGGCGTGAAGGGAACCACCGGCACTCAGGCGAGCTTCCTCGAACTCTTCGACGGCGACGGGGCGAAGGTCGAGGCGCTGGACCGCCGGGTGACCGAGCTGGCGGGATTCACGAAACGGGTGCCGGTCTGCGGGCAGACCTATAGCCGGAAACTGGATTTCCAGGTGCTGGCCGTGCTCTCCGGGGTGGCCCAGTCCGCCGCCAAGATGTGCTCCGACGTGCGTCTGCTGGCGAGCATGAAGGAACTCGAGGAACCCTTCGGCAAAAAACAGATCGGTTCGAGCGCCATGGCCTACAAGCGCAACCCGATGCGCAGCGAGCGGGTGTGCAGCCTGGCGCGCTTCGTGATCTCCCTTTCCGCCAACGCGGCCGAAACCCATGCCAACCAGTGGCTGGAACGGACGCTGGACGATTCCGCCAACCGCCGCCTGAGCGTGGCGCAGGCGTTCCTCGGGGTCGATGTGATTCTCGCCACCGTGGCCAGCATCGCCGACGGTTTCGTGGTCTGGCCGAAGGTCATCGCCAAGCACATCCAGGCTGAACTGCCCTTCATGGCGACCGAAGCGATTATCATGGCCTGCGTCAAGGCGGGCGGCGACCGGCAGGACATCCACGAGGCCATCCGCACCCATTCGATGGAGGCGGCCCGGCAGGTGAAGGAGAACGGCGGCGAAAACGATCTACTCGAACGCATCCGCCTGGACCCGGTCTTCGCCCCGGTACACGGTCAACTTGGCGACTTGCTCGATCCGGCCCGCTTCATCGGGCGCTGTCCCGAGCAGGTGGCGGCCTTCCTCGCGGAGGATGTGGACCCGGTGCTCGCGGCCCGGGCCTCGGCGGGCAAGGTCGAGGATGTGAACGTCTAGCCCATGCTTGCCATTTTCTCGACCAGTTTTTTCTGTGTTCTCCAGGTCTGTCTGGTGTGCGTGGCCGGGGTGTGGCTGGTGCGCAAGGGGATACTGACGGCGGAGCTGCGCCGGGGGTTGAGCCAGGTGGTGACCGTGCTGCTGGTTCCCTGTCTGCTGCTGGCCAAGATCGGCAGCGGGGTGGATGTGGCCGCGCTGCGCCAGTTGCTGGTGCTGCCGGGCACGGCGTTGGTCTATATCGCCCTGGGCTGGGCGATTGGTGCCCTGCTGGTATTGATTATGCGGCCGCCTGTCGAGCATCGGCGGCTGGTGCTGGCTTGCTGCGGCTTCGGCAACTCGGGCTACATCCCCTATCCGCTGGTGGTGGCCATCGCGGGCACCGCGCCGCTGTTCGCGAACGATCCCGACGCCGGTTCGCGCGGGGTGGTGTACATCAGCCTGTATCTGGTGGTGATGAGCCCCTGCCTGTGGGGTATTGGCTATCCGTTCCTTTCCGGCATGCCTCTGCGCACCCTGCGCTGGTCCCAGATCATCTCGCCGCCGCTGGTGGCCTCGCTGGGCGGGCTGGTGATCGGCTGCGTGCCCATGCTGCGCAATCTGCTGGTGGCACCGGGCGCCCCTCTGCGGGTAGTCTACGACACCTGCGACCTGCTGGGCTCGGCCGCGATTCCCTGCGCCCTCCTGGTTCTCGGGGCGAATCTGGCGGACCGGCCCAAGGCCCACGAGCGGACGGCGGCCTCGACCGTGCTGGCCGTGGCCTGGGGGCGGCTGGTGCTGCTGCCGCTGGTGGGCTGTCTGCTGGTGATCGGCATGCGCAAGGCGGGCTGGCTGACCGACGATCCGATGCTGGCGCTGGTGCTGATGATCCAGGCTTCCGTCCCCTCGGCCACGAATCTGGTGCTGATGTGCCAGATGCACGGGCGCGGCGAGGCGGCGATTTCCCGGATTCTGGTGGCCTCCTATCTGCTGGCGGTGCCGAGCATGACGGCCTGCGTCGCCTTGTTCCTCTGGGTGGTCGAGAGGCTTTGATTCGGGAACCTCGCCTGCTAGATTCCGTCCTGCCATGATCCGGACATCGAGGGTGCATCAACCATGACCACCATGACTGACACGAATGAAACGGGTGCCCAGCGGCTGAGCCTCGAACAGCTTGCCCGCTGGGAGGCGCTCCGCTTCGGCATGTTCATCCATTTCGGCATGAGCACCTTCGATGGCAAGGAACTGTCGACCGGCACCGCGCCCGCGAGCCTCTACGCCCCCGACCGGCTCGATGTGGACCAGTGGGTCTCCGTCGCCCGCGACACCGGCATGAAGTACGCCGTGCTGACCACCAAGCATGTGGCCGGGCATTGCCTCTGGCCCACCCGGCACACGGACTACCATGTGGGCAACAGCGGCAACCGCACCGACGTGGTCGCGGCTTTCGTCGCCGCCTGCGCGAAGCGCGGCGTGCTGCCCGGTTTCTACTACTGCTCCTGGGACAACCACAACCGCCTGGGGTCGAAGACCCCCTCGGACGTCGGCTGGGGCGAGGGCTACGTGAGCCGTGCCTACATGGATTTCCAGACCGCCCAGATCGAGGAGCTGCTGACCCAGTACGGCGCGGTGGCGGAAGTCTGGATCGACATTCCCTCGGTCCTGCCCCGGTTCTACCGGGAGGAACTCTACGCGCGGATTGCCGAACTCCAGCCGCAGGCCGTAGTGATGATGAACAACGGCATCGGCGACGGTTCCGCCTATCCTGTGGCCAAGGCCTGGCCCGCCGACATCGTCGCCATCGAGCGGTTCCTGCCGAACAGCCACAAAGGCCATGTCAAATGGCGCGAGATCGAGGGCAAGCGCTACTACCTTCCCGGCGAGGTCTGCGACCCCATCGGCAGGGAATGGTTCTTCACCGAGGAGGACCAGCCGCGCAGCGACGCGGAACTGCTCGGCATGTATCTGGTCTCGATAAGTCGCGGAACCAATCTCTTGCTCGATGTCGGCCCCGACCGGCATGGGCTGATTCCGGAGAAATTCAGCCGGGCGCTGCAGCGCCTGCGCCGGAATCTTGATCGTTTGGACATGCAGCCGTGAAGCGCCCCGGCGCAGCCGGCCAGCAACTTGGGAGTTTCACCATATGATGCCCTATCTCATCTTTATGTTGCCCGCCTTCCTGTTATCCCTGTTCGCCTCGCTGTACACCAAGAGCACCTTTGCCAAGTACGCCCGGGTACCGTCCCGGCAGGGGTTCACCGGGGCCCAGGCGGCGGCGGAGATGCTCCGGGCCCAGAATATCCAGGGGGTGCGCATTGAGCGCACCGGCGGTTTCCTGAGCGACCACTACGATCCCCGCAGCCGGACCCTGCGCCTGTCGGCGGACGTGTATCAGGGCACCTCGCTTTCCGCCATCGGGGTGGCCTGCCACGAGGCCGGACACGCCATCCAGCACGCCCGGAACTATGGCCCCCTGGCCCTGCGCTCGACTTTGGTGCCGGTGGCCAGTATCGGCAGCAATTTCTCGTATATCCTGATTTTCCTGGGATTGCTGCTGGGCAGCATGCAACTGTTCATGGTCGGCATCGCCTGCTTCAGTCTGGCGGTGATCTTCACCATTGTCACCCTGCCGGTGGAATGGAACGCCAGCGCCCGGGCCAAGGAGGCGATGGTGGCGGGGGGCATTGTTTCCGCCCAGGAGCGCGAGGGTGCCGGCGCCGTCCTCAACGCGGCTTTTCTCACCTACGTCGCCGCCGCCGTGAGCGCGGTGCTGACTTTGCTGTACTATCTGGCGCGGGCCGGTCTGCTCGGTGGCCGGCGCCGCTAATCCACTTCGGGGAGTTTCCATCGCATGGGTAGATTCGCGACTGCTTGGCAGGCATTCTGGCGCATTCTCGGTTCGGACGGGGAGGCGCGGCGCTGGCGCGAGGGGCGGTTGCCCGAACTCGCCCCGGCGGCCGAACCCGCTCCGTCCGAGCCGCCGCCGGCTCCGGTCGGGGGAGAGGCGGTCTATACCCTGGTGCTGCTCCAGCGCGAGGGCCGGCTGGTCGATTTTCTCCAGGAGAACATCGACGGCTACTCGGACGCCCAGGTGGGGGCGGCGGTGCGCCAGGTGCACGCCCGCTGCCGCAAGGTGCTGGCGGACTATTTCGCGGTCCAGCCCCTGCACGAGGGCACCGAGGAGCAACCGGTGACCGTGCCGGCTGGTTTCGACCCCCGGCACATTCGGATCAGCGGCAAGGCGACGGGCGAGCCGCCTTTCACCGGGGTTCTCCGGCACCGCGGCTGGTTGGCGGGCAAGGTGGACCTGCCGCAGCGTCACGGAAAACTCGATCCCGCCGTGATTCAGGCGGCCGAAGTGGATGTCTAACCCAAGGAGCTGAAGCGATGGTAACCGCGTTCGTCCTGATTCACTGTCATGGCCGCGATCCCCACGAAGTCGGTGCCCGGCTGGCCGAGCTGCCGGGCGTCACCGAGCTGCATCTGGTGGCGGGCGAGTACGACATGGTGGCGGTGGTGCGGGTGGCCGACAATCGGCTCCTCTCCCAGCTCATCACCAAGGACATTGTCAAGACCGAGGGCGTGGACCGGACCAAGACCCTCTTCGCCCTGGAAACCCTCTCGAAATTCGATCTAGCCGCAATGTTTGGAGCCTGATGGGTAAAAAACCAAAAATCGAAGTGACTCCTGCCTGGCCGTCGGGCCGGGTGGGGTATGTGGCCCTGCTGGGGCGTCCCAACGTGGGCAAGTCCACGCTGATGAACACGGTGCTGGACTTCCATCTGGCCGCCGTGTCGGCCAAGCCGCAGACCACCCGGCGCACCTGTCTTGGGATTCTCTCCAACGAGGTCTCGCAGATTCTCTTCCTCGATGTTCCCGGCGTGCATGTGCCGCAGGACCAACTGGACGAGTCCATGGACCGTTCCGTGCAGCGGGCTTTGGATGACGCGGACGTGGTTCTCTGCATGGCCGATTCGAGCCGGGAGTTCGGCAAGGAGGACCGCATGGTGGCCGAGCGCGCCGCCCGCACCGGCAAGCCGGTGATCCTGGCGGTGAACAAGGTGGACGCCGCGCCGCCCGGCGGGGTGGCCGCGATTCAGGAGGCCTACCTCAAGATTCTCGGCGAGGTGCCCGCCTTCCGCATCAGCGCCCGCTCCCGCCAGAGTCTGGACCTGATGCTGATGACCCTGAGCCAGACCCTGCCCGAGGGGCCGTTCCTGCATGATCCGGAAATGGTGTCGG
>LVAZ01000042.1 GCA_001603055.1 Victivallales bacterium Lenti_02 | reverse complement strand
CCTCGGGCCGGAGGCGGCTCTGGTGGCGGTGACCCAGGCCATCTTCGACCAGGGGCTTTGCGGGGATTTCGGCGCGCTCCAGGAGGCAGCGGCCCTGGCGCGGGTCAACGCCCGCCGGGGCCCGCCGGCCCGCACCATCCGCCCCGCCCTCCCGAAACTCGTCGAACACGAACCCGAGGCCAAGCTCGATCTGCCCGACCTGGCCGGGGTCGAGACCCTGTCCAAGACGGATGCCGGGGCGATCATGCGTGGCATCCTCGGACTGATGCGCCAGTACGGCGCCAGCGATCTGCACCTCTCCGCCGGATCGCCCATCTACTGGCGCAAGCACGGGCGCCTCGAAATGTGCCCGCCGGAGAGCGCCCTCACCCCCGAGGCGGCCTCCCACCTCTGTCTCTCCCTGCTCGACGACGAGACGGTCGCCGTCTTCGAGGACCAGGGCGACGTGGGCGTGGCGCTCGAACTCGAGGGCGGCTGCCGCTATCGCGCCAACGTCTCCTACAGCCGCAGCGGCGTCACCGGCACCTACCATATTGTCCCCGACGAGGTGCGCACCCTCGAGGACCTGGGTTTCACCAACCATGCCGACATCGCCCGGCTGCTGGAGAACGACAACGGCCTGTTCCTGGTCACCGGCCCCGCCGGCTCCGGCAAAACCTCCACCCTCGCCGCCCTGGTCGATGTGATCAACCGGAAGCGCTATTGCCATGTGATCACCATCGAGGACCCGATCGAAATCATCTATCCCACCGGCACCTGCTTCATCACCCAGCGCCAGGTGGGCCTGCACACCCACGGCTACGCCTCGGCCCTCAAGGCCGCCCTGCGCGAGGACCCGGACGTGATCGTGATCGGCGAAATGCACGACCTCGAGACCATGGAAATCGCCATCACCGCCTCCGAAACCGGCCATCTGGTGCTCGCAACCCTCCACACCCGCGATGCGGCCAGCACCCTGAGCCGCCTGCTGGGCGTCTTCCCCCCCAGCCAGCAGTCCCAGATCCGGGCCATGGTCTCGGAGAGCCTGCGCGGCGTCGTCTGCCAGCAGCTTCTCTCCGGCACCGACCACCAACTGGTCCTCGCTTCCGAACTGCTGGTGAACACCGTCGCGGTGGGCAACCTCATCCGCGAGGGCAAGACCCATCTGCTCGAAGGCGTCATGCAGACCGGCATCTCGGCGGGCATGCAGTCCATGGACCGCTGCCTGCTCCAGCTTTTCGCCCAGAACCGCATCGACGAGCAGACTGCCCGCGTCCGCCTCCGCTCCCGCGACAGTCTCGCCCGCCT
>LVAZ01000041.1 GCA_001603055.1 Victivallales bacterium Lenti_02 | reverse complement strand
GCGTTGACCCGCGCCAGGGCCGCTGCCTCCTGGAGCGCGCCGAAATCCCCGCAAAGCCCCTGGTCGAAGATGGCCTGGGTCACCGCCACCAGAGCCGCCTCCGGCCCGAGGTCGCGGAGCAGGGCGCGGCAAGGCTCCTCGGGGATCAACTCCCGGTCGATGACCAGGTAGTAGAACCACTGCAGTTCATCTTTCTCCAGCTTCGCCAACGCGCTACTCCTTGAGGCCGAACATCGCTTCTTTGAGGTCGAGATAGTAGAGGTAGTCGGCCGTCGTGACATTGGGCGGGCAGCGGTGGTCGCAGAAGGGGATGTAGCCGCCGCGCTCGACCAGGGGGACCAGGGTTTCGAGATAGGCCTTGATGGCCTTGGGCCCCTTGCCGAGTTCGAGCTTGTCCACGCCGCCCATGATGCGCAGCTCCTTGCCGTACTCGGCGAGCAGCTCGGCGGGATGGCAGCAACTGTTGACCTCGTAGGGGAAGAGGCAGTTGATGCCGGCTTCGAGGAAACCGGGGAGGAGCGGGCGCACGTCGCCGTCGCAGTCGGTGTACCAGAGGTCGATGCCGTGGGCGTGGAGCCGGCTGCCGATGCGCTTGTAGCGGGGCACCACGACCTTCTCGAAGAAATCGAGCGAGACGATGGGGCCGTGGTTGAAGCAGATGTCCTCCCAGCCGCTGGCGTAGTCGAAGTCCACTTCGCCCAGCACCTGGTCGAGGAAGTCCTCGACCAGGACGCAGGACGTCTCGACCATGTCCTCGAGCATCTCGGGGTAGTCGTAGATGGCGTAGGCGACGCCCTCGAAGGTGAGCATGTCGCGGATGCGCCCGATCATCGAGCCGCAGTGGACGCCGAGGGGGTAGTCACGGGCGGGGGGATGGGCCTTCTTGATGGCCTCGACATTCACCTTGCGGGCGGGGTCGTGGCGGTTGAAGCGGATGTCCTTCTCGCGGTACCAGTCCTCGGGGGTCTTGATGGTGGAGCCGATGTAGTGGGGGATGGTGCTGTGCCCGTCCTTGGGGACGACTTTGATCAGGCCGTTGCCGTCCACCACCAACTGCTCGCCGCCGCGGTCCTCGAGCACCTTCGACTCGAAGGCGGGGTGAATCCAGATGTTGCCGCCCACGCCGCCGATGCGGTCGAAGTTGAAGAACCGGTCCGCCTCGCCGTTGTTGCGGACCCCGTTCTGGACGAAGATGTCCCATTCGGTGAAGTTCTCGTCCCAGTAGCCGAATTCCATGTTGAAGCAGCGGTCCACCGGCTGGTAGTGCATCTGCCGGTTGAAACGCTCGCGGTCGGTCATGGTGCCGCGCCATTTGGGTCTGCACGGAGTGATCGCCATCTTCGGTCTCCCGGAACTGGTGGTGGGACATCGGTGGAGGAAAAGAGGCCGCGCGTACCATACGGCCAAGTCGGCAACCGTCAACGGTTCCCGAGCCAGCGCAGCATGCCTTCGAGCAGGACGGCCTCGGCGGGGGACAGGGGGACATCCGTGTCTCCCGGGCCGATGCCGATGCCCAGGCCGCAGGCCGCGTAGCGTCCCCGCGAGGACAGGCCGGCCGCCACCACGGGGACGCCCTCGGGGGTGCGCGCGATGGTCCGGCCACGGGCGCCGGGAACCACCCCGATGCGGTCGCCGAAGGTCGAGACATAGGTCTGCCGCCGGTCCAAATCCTTGGTGATGGCATGATAGCCCGCCACCTGCCAGGTGCTGCCCGCCAGGGCTTCGCCGCCGGTGGCGACCGTCGGCACCGGCGGCAGGTAGTCGCGGATGCCCACCAGGGCGTGCAGGGTCAGCAATCCCCCGCCCCGCTCGACGAAGTGGGCCAGTTCGCGGGCCGCCTCCTCGTTCTTGAACAGCTCGCGGCGGACGCGCGGCTGGCAGAGCACCACCACCTGGCAGGCCGCCAGCGACTCCCGCCGCAGGTTCCACAGGGGGGCCGCGTCGATTCCCTCCACCTGTTCGAGGTGGGCCAGGATGGGCGCGGCCCCGTAGGCATTGTCCTGCCACACCGCCACCCGCAGGCCGCCGGTGTTCCGGAACACCGGCGGGNNGAGCGGATGAGGAACGGTTTGGCCTGCGCCCTCCGCCCCCCCTCGGCCCAGGTGCCGGATACCTCGATGCGGTACTGCCCCGCGACCGGAGCCCGGACCGCGATGCGCAGTTCGCGGCCCCGTTCCCGAAGCTGCAAGCGCCCGCCCATGTTGTGCGCATACCCGTCCACCAGAACCGCCACTTCCGGGGTGAAGGTCGCCACTTCCGGCGGCATGGTCAGGGTGAAGACCAATTCGTCGCCCACCCGGAAGGCCCCGCCCATCTCCCCCCCCGCCACCGGCAGCGCGAAGGTGCCCGAAATGGACTCGTGGGGTTGCAACCCGGCCACCGGCTCCCGCGTGACGCCCTTGCCCAGGGCGGGCAGGGTCGTTTCCGCGAACCGCAGATTGTGGGCGAAACAGATGAACCCGTCCCCGCCCAGGCGGCGCACCAGCTCGATCTGCTCCACCGTCCGCGCCGGACTCTCGTGCTGCCACGCGCCCAGCCCCACGTACAGGGGAATCCCCGCCGGGGTGAGGGGTTCCTGCATGCGGAGCAGGCGTTCGAGCCCCGCGTTCGAGTTGGTGTAGTTCATCGGACAGACAAAATCCAGCCAGCCCCGGCGCAGCCATGCCACCGTGTCCTGGGCGATGGATTCGCCGGTGCTGTCCCACTCGCCGAACACCGCCGCCGACACCTTGATGCCGGGTCGGAGGCGGTGCGCCTCGCCGGACACGGCCTCGACCAGACGGCTGATGTTGCCGCGCCGCCACTCGTTGTATTTCCGCCGCAGCGCGCCGCCGGCCGCGCAGGACTGCGGCCAGCCGACGACTTCCTGCCCCAGCCAGGCCGCGAAGGCGGCGCGGGCGCTGTCGCTGAAATCGCAGTCCGCCCCGGGATAGCGGATGTAGTCGAAGTGGATGCCGTCCACGGGATACTTGCGCACGATTTCGAGCATCGCGTCCCGTTCGAGGATGAAATTCTCTTCCAGATGCGGAGCCAGATAGGGGCTGGGCGAGCCATCGAGCTTCTGCTGGGTGCGCCCGGCGGCGGTCATTTTGTCCTTGATGTCCTGGGGAGTGCGGTGGCCCATGTTCCAGTTCACCCGCCAGACATGCAGGGCGATGCCATGCTTCCGGCAGGCGGCCAGGCAGGCCTCCATCTGATCGCCCTTCACCGCCACGTCGGGATGGACGGGCAGCACCTCGCTCCGGTAGTCGGCCACCGCTCCCCAGCAGAGATTGACGAAGAGGGCGTTGAAGCCGTTTTCGGCGAGCACCCGCGCGGTGCGGTCCCAGCCCCATTCCGGAATCCCGTAGGCGGAGTGAATCCAGGCACCCCGCAGTTCCCCCTGCCGCGAGGGACGGCTGGCGAGGAAGGCCTCCTGCCCGGCGGCGACGGCCTCCTGGGCGGCGCGCAGCGCCTCGGCGGGCTGGTTCGCGGCCAGCAGACGGCGGGCCTCGTCCTGCCGGCGCGAAGCCGTCGCCAGGGCCGCCTCCGCCTCGCGGCGGCCCG
>LVAZ01000381.1 GCA_001603055.1 Victivallales bacterium Lenti_02 | reverse complement strand
CGGATCAGATCGTCGAAACCGCCCGCGATCCAATCGCCGGCCGGCATGGTGAGGCGCACATAGGTGGGCCGCCCCCAGTCGCCCGTCTCCCGCAAGCGTTCGAGTTCGGCCTTGAGCCAGACGGTGGCGGGATCGCAGCGCTTGTGGTAGCCCACCATGACCTGGCCCTGGCGGGCCTCGATCTCGGCCAGAATCCGCTCCCCCACCGCCACCGAGGAGGCCAGGGGCTTCTCGATGAAGACCGGCAGACCGGCAGCCAGCAGTTCGGGGAGCAGCACCCCGTGCCGGGAAAAGGGCTGGGAGGCCACCAGCGCATCAAGCCGTTCCGCCGTCAGCATGGCGGCGGCATCGGCATAGACCCGCGGCACGCCGTAGCGGGCGGCAACCCGCCGCCCAAGCTCGGGACGCAGTTCCGCCAGGGCCACCACCTCGCACTCCTGCCCCAGCATCGCGTAGTTGCGCAGATGGGCGCACTGCCCCATCGCCCCCACTCCGACAAAGCCGATCTTCAGACGGGTCATGGCAAGCCTCCGCCTTCCCCGCCTCAAGGGCGGGAAACCACGCCGGACTCCCAGAGAAATCCCTGCTCGAACCAGGCCGTACCCGCCGCGAAGGTCTCCGGGCAGGCAAGCTCGTAATAGGCGCGCAGCTCGTCGCGCACACTCCCCGCCTCCTCGACCAGAATCAGATCGCGGGCGAGGGAGGAACGGACGGCGGCGGGGGCCACGACCTCGGCAAACTCGGCGGGCAGTACCGTGACCGCCGCGTCGAGATCGGCGTTGAGCCGTCCGACGGCCTCGCGCATGCCCGCGACCAGAGCGGCGACGCGCTCGGGATGCTCGCGCAGGATGCGTTCATGCACGGCCAGCCCCGCCCAGGGCAGCCGGGCCTGGCCCCGGTTGCGCTCGGCATAGGCTTCCTCGACCATGAAGGCGAGCCGCAGATCGGGAACCGTGTCGAGCAGGGTGGTGACCAGAGGCTCGGGCAGCAGGGCCGACTGGATTTTCCGCTGGCTCAGGAGAATGGCGATCTGGCGGTTTTCCTGGGGCTCGAAACGGACCCGGTCGGCCTCCGCGCCGAGCAGGCTGCGCAAAAGGGGCACGGCGGGCGAACCCTTCGGCGCGTAGGGCAGGGAACGGTCCAGCAAATCGCGGGGCGAGCGGACGGCGGGGTCGAAACTCACCACGCTCATCTTGCGCCAGCCGGTGACCGCCACCAGGACCACGGGCGCACCCTGGGCGCGGGCGCGGGCGAATCCCTCCGTATGCCCCAGCCAGAAATCTCCCTCCCCGGCCAGCAGGGCCGCCTGCAAATGGCCCGGCTCGCGCCAGGTCTCGACGCGCAGCCGGAACATGGCTCCCGCCGAGTCCTCCCGGACCGCCGCCCAGACCGGCAACTGCGGCGTGGTGGCACCGGGATTGGTGCTGAAACGAACCTCCGGAACCGAACCGGGGGTGGCCTCCCCGGCCTTGCCCCGGCCCTCCCGCCAGGCGAAATAACCACCCGCCAGGACGGCGAGCAGAAATCCGCCCAGAATCAGACGGAAGACGAAACGGGAATGGGCTGGGCTATCATTCGGCTTCGACACAGGGCACCCCCCACTCGCCGAGCCGGGCCCGCAGAAAAGCGATGCACTGCTCGTGGACCGCGCGCTGGTCGGCCAAATCGGTGATGGCCGGACCGAAGGCGATATGCACGTCCCGTTCCGGATGCACCGGCCCCAAATCCTTCAGCCAGCGCCCGTTTTCGAGAAAATCGGTTTTCAGGGCGCAGGGAATCAGGGCCACGTTCGCCCGCCGGGCCAGCTTCACCCCCAGCGTGTTGAACTTGTCGACCGGAAAAGTGGCGCTGCGCGTCCCCTGGGGGAAGATGATGACCGAATGGTTGCGGGACAGGCGCTCGACCCCCTGGGTCAAGACCTGGGCGAGGTCCTCGCGCGGGTTTTCGCGACCCACCGTGATCGCCTGCTGGGCAAAGCAGACCGGTCCCATCAGCCAGTTGCGGGTCAGGCTCTCCTTGAGGACGAACCCCACCCCCTTGTAGTGCGAAATGGCGGCGGGGAGAAGAAAGGTGTCGAGCATGCTCATGTGGTTGCCCACGAAAACCGCCGGGCCGGCGGTATTCACAATATGTTCGATGCCCGTCACATGGACCTTGGCCCCGCAGTATTCGACCGCGCGCAGGATGTCCTCGGCCCGCTCGGCGAACACCTGGTTGTTGAACTCGCCGTTCAGTGCCTGGCGGCGACCGCGGTACAGCACCGGAATGGCCAGCCGGTAGAAATGCAGCCGCGCCCAGGGCAGCAGGCGGCAGCCAAGCCCGGCCCGGGCGTCGGCGGGAGTATGATAGGCGGGAGGAGTCAGCAGCGGCATGGGGGCCTCGCGATGATGACGGGTTGACACGAAATGTAGCGATTCCAGCCCTGCGGTCAATGAGCCCGCTGCAACAGCCCGGCCAGGAACCGCCAGCAGAGGTCCACAAGCTGGACCAGAAAACGGAACTGGTCGCGCAGGCAGGCCCCGAGGTGCGCCATTCCCCCCGCCCAGCGGCCGGTCGCCACCACAACGGCCAGAAACAGGATCGCCGCGTTGCCGAACAGAATGACCGCCCAGGACAGCAGCCGCCCGCCGTGCAGCAGGTCCTGCTGCCCCATGCTGAGCACCCAGACGGTGGAGGCCACATGAAAGCCGTAGGTGAGGCCAAGGCCGACCGCGAAGGCGAACTCCATCCCGCGCGAGGGCATGCCCGCAAAGGCGAGGTAAATCCCGTACAGCCCGATCCAGACCAGCGAGTACAACGGCACGAAATAGGGGCTGAGGGTGATGAAGAGATTCGGCCGGTCAACCGCCACATATCCCCCGTCGCGGGTGAACCGGAATGTGCCGGTGCGGCGGCGGCAGATTTTCGCGGCCAGCCAGTGGGTCAGCTCGTGGCCGAACACGTAGACCAGCCGCCAGCGGAAACCGAGGCAGAACACCGCGACCGCCCCGAGCAGCCCCAGCAGGGTGGGCGTCATGCGCCAGAAACCCGCCGCCCACCCGAGCCTCGCCGTCGCCCGCGCCAGCGCCACCGTGGCGAACAGTAGCACGAGCGCCGCAAGGAACCGCAGAATCTGGCGGAAAACGCGCCGCATGGCCTAGTCGAAGGTCCGTCGCCCGCCCAGGGCGCGGGCCATGGTGGCGGCATCGGCGTAGCTGAGATCGGCTCCCACCGGCACCCCGGCGGCGATGCGGGTGATGCGCACTCCCGTGTCGGCGAATTCCGCCGCCAGAAAATGGGCGGTGGCCTCGCCCTCCACATCCGGGCTGGTCGCCAGAATCAGTTCGCCGACTTCGCCGGTCCCGAGCCGCTCGCGCAGCTCGGCGATGCGCAGGTTCTCCGGCCCGACCCCTTCCAGGGGAAGCAGCCGCCCGCCGAGAACATGGTACAGTCCCCGGTAGCAGGCGGAAGCCTCGAAAACCGGAATCTGGGTGGCCACCTCGACCACGCAGACCAGCGAGCGGTCGCGGTTGGGGGAGGCGCAAATCCGGCACAGTTCCCCGTCCGCCAGATTGCCGCAGACCCGGCAGCGGCGCACATTCGCCTTCAGGGCGGCCAGTTCCTGACCGAAGCCGGCGAGCAGCTCGTCCGGCCAGTCGAGCAGGGCCAGAGCCAGACGCGACGCGGTCCGCGCCCCCACTCCCGGCAGGCGCTTGAAATAGGCCACCAGCCGTTGCAGGGCCTCGGGGTAGGCGTCGCTCGCGCTCATCCCTGCGGCTCCCGGCTGCGCTCGTTGACGCGGAGGTCGATCAGCTCGCCGCCGAACAGATTCAGCGTCTGCTGGACGAGGGGATTCGAGCGGGCTTCCTGCTCCTCGCGCTCGGTGGCGGGGCGGAGCCCGGGTTTCTGCTCGTCCGAGAGTCCGGCCAGCCAGCGGCGGATCAGGACATTGGCCTTGTCGTTGCCCAGAGCCTCGCGCAGGGCGTCCCGGAGCAGCATCTGGGTGTCCTTGGAAAGCAGTTTCGTCAGGTCCGCGGCGGAAACCGCCTCGTCGTAGCCGAGTTGCAGGACCATGCCCCGGCAGGAAGTGGCCTTCAGCGCCTCGACCAGAGGCAGCATCCCCTGCCCCATCTCCGACTTGGCCAGGGACTCGAGCAGCATCTGCTTGGCGGTGGGGGCGTCGAGAACTGCGGCGCCGGCGGGGGCCAGCCCCAGGCTCTCGGCCAGGGCGTCCTCGGCCCCGTAGTCGGCTTCGTCCAGCTCGAAAACCGGCATCGGTGCCGACGGCTCCTCCACCGCGAAGGAGCGGGAGGCAGGCAGGCGCCCCTCGTCGCCCGGTTCCGTCGCCGGTTCGTCCCAGAGCGCCGAGGGCTCGGACTCCGGCTCCGGAACCAGTTCCGGTTCCGGCTCGGGCTCCGGCAAAGGCGCCGGCTTTGGTGCAGGAGCGGGTTTCGGAATAGGCGCGGGGGCAGGTGCCGGGACCGGCGCGGGTTGCGGCGCGGGTTGCGGCGCGGGTTGCGGCGCAGGTTGCGGCGCGGGCGCGGCATAGGCCGGTGCCGCAGGTGGCGGCGGCAGGCTGGGCTTGTTGCGGGGCGGCGGGGCGGGCAGATTCTCGACGCCGCCTGCCTCGCGGATCAGATTGAGCTGGGCCAGCACATCGTCGAGCTGCACGCTGTGGGCTTCGAGCATCACCCGCGCCAGCGCGGCCTCGAGGTACACCCGTTTGTTCAGGGCGGAGCGGAAGGACCATTCGAGGCTGACGAATTCCTGCAGGACCCGCTGCACCATGCGGGCGTCCACCGCCCGGCCGATGCCCACCAAGTCCTCGAGTTCGGCCCCGCTCACTTCGAGCAACTTGGCGGGGGTCTTGGCGACGGCGGCCACGAGGACGTTGCGCATGAACTGGATCACGTCGCCGTAGAGGCGCTCCAGGTCGCGGCCCCGCTCGGCCAGCCCCTGCACCACGCCGATGGCGGAGTCCAGGTCGTTTTCCAGCACCGCCACCGCCAACTGGCGCAGCTCCGCGCCGGAGGCCAGACCGAAAACGTCGATCACGTCCGTCTCGCGGATGGTGTCATCCGCCGACAGGCCGCCGCAGAAGGCGATCATCTGGTCGAAGATGGACTGGGCGTCGCGCATGCCCCCCTCGGCGGCGCGGGCGATGGCGGCGAGCGCCCCGTCGTCCACGTAGACCCCCTCGCTGTCGGCGATCTGGCGCAGACGGCCCACGATGTGGGGCACCGCGATCCGCCGCAGGTCGAAGCGCTGGCAGCGCGAGACGATGGTGGGCAGCACCTTGTGCGGCTCGGTGGTGGCGAAGAGGAACTTCACATGCGCGGGCGGCTCCTCGAGGGTCTTCAGCAGCGCGTTCCAGGCCGCCGGGGTGAGCATGTGGACTTCGTCGATGATGTAGATCTTGTAGCGGCTCCGGGAGGGTGTGTACTGCACGTTGTCCCGGATGTCCCGGATGTCCTCGACCTTGTTGTGCGAGGCCCCGTCGATCTCGATCACGTCGAGCGACTTCCCCGCCGCGATCTCGAGGCAGGACTGGCAGCGGCAGCAGGGCTCGGCCACGAGGCCCTGCTCGCAGTTCAGGGCCTTGGCGAAAATGCGCGCCGAGGTGGTCTTGCCAATCCCCCGCGCCCCCACGAACAGGTAGGCGTGCCCCACCCGCTGCTGCAAGATCGCGTTCTGCAGCGTCCGCGTGATGTGTTCCTGCCCCACCACATCCGAAAAGGTCTGCGGACGCCATTTGCGGGCAAGGACTTGGTAGGCCATGAGCTTCTTCTCGCTGACGGGGTGACTGTCTCCGCGCGGCCCGACCGGCGGCGGCGGACGGGGCGGGAACCGCCCTCGCGACGCCGCGCCGAAAAAAGTACCGCCGCCGCCCGGATCAGGTGTCCTACAGCGCCCAGGTCTACTGCTTAGGGCTGCTCGGTTCCCCGCCTGACCCGGTTCACAGCGTCACTGCCGCATAGGTCCCAAAAGGGACGGCGACGGTAAAAGCCAACTATAGCCCGCCCGCGCCGCCGCGCAATCCCCGACCGCCACAAAATCCGCCGGGAAAATGCGACTTGCCCCGCCCGGCTTGACCTCGGAGTCTCCCGCAGGATATTGCATAGTTTTTTTCGGCATTCCGATGTATTCATCTCACAAACAAAGAATAAGAGCATGAAATCAGGCGCTTTTCTGGGATTGGTCCTGGTTGCCAGCGGCACAGCCGCGCTTGGCGCCGACGAAGCGAAAGGTCCGGCCATGGCCTCGCCGACGCTGATTTCCCGTTCTCTGGTCGATCCCGGCAATCCGGCCCGCATCCAGCATGCCCTGGCCCGCGCGCGCCGGGGGGAGCCGGTCGTCATCGGGGTGATCGGCGGCTCCATCACCCAGGGGGCCAAGGCGTCGCGCCCCGAACTGCGCTGGGGCGAGCAGGTCGGGGCCTGGTGGCGGGCCCGGTTTCCGCAGAGCGAGGTGCGCTTCGTGAACGCGGGCATCGGCGCCACCGGCTCGGCCCTCGGCGCCCACCGCGCCCAGGCCCATCTGCTCGAGCTGAAGCCGGATTTCGTCGTCGCCGAATACGCCGTCAACGATCCGGACGAACCGCTGACCGACGAGACCATCGAGGGGCTGGTCCGGCAGATTCTGAAATCCCCCCGCCAGCCGGGGCTGATGCTGCTCTTCACCATGTCTCGGAACGGCAGCAACCGCCAGGCCCGGCACATCCCGGTCGGCAAGCATTACGGCCTGCCCATGGTCAGCTTCCGCGACGCCATGTGGCCGGAAATCGAGGCGGGCCGCCTGGCCTGGGAGGACATCATCGCCGACGAGGTCCATCCCAACGACCCCGGCCACAAACTCTGCGCCGACTTCGTCATCGCCGTGCTCGAGGATTTGCTGGCCGCCCTCCCCGGGGATGTCGATGCCGCCCCGCCCATCATCCCTCCCCTGCCCGCGCCCCTGCACACCGACCTCTTCGAATTCACCGCCCTGTACAACGCGGCGACTCTGGCGCCGACGGCCAACCAGGGCTGGACGCGGCAGGAAACAGGCCCCTTCGGACCGGTCTGGGTCGCCGACCAGCCCGGCAGCGTCCTGGAATACCGCCTCGCCGGCGAGCAGTTCATCCTCGTCTTCCACCGCATCCGCAAGGACATGGGCCGGATCAAGGTCACCCTCGACGACCAGCCGCCGCAGGTGTTCGACGCCTGGTTCGCGGCCACCTGGGGCGGCTACTCGGCCCCCGGCGTCCTGCCCCGCGTCCCCAACGGCGAGCACCTGCTGCGGCTCGAGCTGCTGCCCGACAAGGCGGCCGAGAGCGAAGGAACCCGTTTCGAGCTGCGGGCCGTCCTGGCGGCCGGCCACCCCCTGCCAAAGCCGGGAAACTAAGCCGACATGCGCCGTCTCCGCGCCATCCTCGCGCTCTGCGCTCTTCTCAGCCTGTGGAACCGCCCGGCCCGGAGCGAGGAAATCCTCGCCCCGGAAAGCCTGCTCGATCTCAGCATCGAGCAGCTCATGAATATCCCCGTCACCACGGCCACGCGGGTCGAACGGACTCTGGCAGGCACCCCGTCCGCCGTCTTCGTCATCACGGCGGACGACCTGCGGCGGAGCGGCGTGCGCAGCCTGCCGGAAGCGCTGCGCCTGGTGCCCGGCATGCAGGTGGCCCGCATCGAGTCCGGCAAATGGGCTGTCTCCCCGCGCGGCTACAACGGGCGCTTCGCCCGCCAGATGCAGGTGCTGGTCGACGGGCGCAGCGTCTACAGCTCGACCTTTTCCGGCACCGAATGGGAGATGCTGAACATCCCCATCGAGGAGGTGAAACGCATCGAGGTGATCCGCGGGCCCGGCGGCTCGACCTGGGGCTCCAACGCCGTCGGCGGAGTCATCAACATCATCACCCAGCCGGCGGCCGCCCTGCCCGGCACCCGGCTCACCCTGGGCACCGGCACCGAGGAGCGGGCCTACGGCCTGCTCCAGCACGCCGGACGGCTCGACGAGGACACCGCCTACCGGGCCTACCTCCAGGGCTTCGAACGCGACGCCGCCAAAGGCAGGCTCGGGCTCCCCGCCGAGGACGACTGGCGCGAGGCGCGGGGCGGCCTCCGCCTCGAACGGCAGCTCACCCCCGACGACCTGCTCACCCTCCAGGGCGACCTCTTCCGCGGCGCGGTCGGCCAGACCCTGCTCGCCTCCGACCCCGCCGCGCCGCTCCAATGGCCCGGCTCCCGCGCCCTGCCCGAGGACATGCGCACCAGGGGCGCCCACCTGCTGGCCGACTGGCGGCACGAACTCGGCCCCCGCTCGCACTGGTCCCTGCGGGCCTACCACCAGTTCCAGGAACGCCGGGAAATCAGCCTCCACGACGAGCGGCGCACCTACGCGCTCGAATTCGAGCACCGGCTGCCCCTCGGGAACGACCGCCACGACGTCATCTGGGGCGCCGACTACAAACTGGTCCGCGACCGCATCCGGGGCTCCGAATACATCCAGTTCGCCGGCGAACGGCAGAGCGTCGAAACCCTGGGCCTCTTCGTGCAGGACGAGATCACGCTGCTCCCGAACCGGCTCTCCCTCACCCTCGGCAGCCGCTTCGAGCGGACCGACCGCAACGGCTGGGAAGTCCAGCCCAGCGCCCGGCTGGCCTTCACCCCCACCGAGCGCCAGACCTGGTGGGCCGGCGTCTCCCGCGCCGTGCGCATCCCCTCCCGCATGGAGTTCACCGCCGAACGCTGGCTGGTGCGGGGCCAGTTGCCGCCCCTCTACACCGCCGCCTTCGTCGGCTCGACCAACCTCGATCCCGAGCAACTGACCGCCTACGAACTCGGCACCCGTCTCCTGCTCGCCAGAGAACTCTCCCTTGATCTGACCCTGTACTATCATGACTACTCCAACCTCATCACCCTGGAATACGAGGCGGCCAGCAAGGGCACCCTCGCCGAACGGCTGGTCGCCATCAACGGGCTGGACGCCTCGACCTACGGCCTCGAGGTCGCTCTGCGCTATCAGCCCGCCCCCTGGTGGAAACTCGATTTCACCTACACCCTGATGCGCGTCCACGAACACCCGCGCCACGGCATCGACTACTTCAACGACGCCTGGAACGAGAAGGATGCGCCCCGCCATCAGGCCGGCGTGCTTTCCTCCTTCCAGCTCACCCGCAACCTGGACCTCAATCTCTGGGCGCGGTACGTGGACAACATCAACGACGTGGCCGCCTACACCGTCTCGTCCTATGCCGCGCTCGACGCCAGCCTGCGCTGGCGCTTCGCCCCGCGCTACGAGCTGACCGTCGCCGGGCAGAATCTGCTGTCCAGCAGCCATGCCGAATACTATCCCTCCACCCTTCTGCCCACGGCCAGTACCAAGGTGCAGCGAGCGGTCCACGTCCAGCTCGCCATTCAATTCTAGAGCCCATGTCCCCACCCCCCGCCAACCTCGCGCTCCGGACCTGCCTGGCGGGATTCCTGTTGCTGGCGCTCCCCGGCCGGGGGCAGCCGGAGCCCAGAACCGCCGAGCCCGAGGCCCTGCTCGCCGCCTTCGTCTACAACTTCTGCCTCTTCACCAACTGGCCCCGGGAAGCCGCCGGGCCGGATTCGATCTTCGTTATCGCCGAAGCCGGCCCGCCTCTCGACACCTTCGCCGCCCTGGCCCGGCGCAAGCTGGGCGAGCGCCCCGTCCGCGTCGTCCATCTGGCCTCCGGCGAGGCGCTGCCCGAGCCCTGCCACGCCCTGGTGATCCACGGGCTGCCCCCCGGGCAGCGCGACGCGCTCCTGGCCCAGGCCGCCCAGCGTCCCGTCCTCACCCTCTCGCCCGACCCCGGCTTCCGCCAGGCCGGGGGAATCGTCGAATTCCACCTCAGCAACCAACGCATGCGCTTCCGGATTTCCCTGGCCAACATGGCCCGCGCCAGGCTGCGCATCGAGAGCCGCCTCCTGAAATTGGCCGAGCCGCCCCCGGCCGGAGAGGAGGAACTCTAGGATGCCACCCTGCTTCCGTTCCATCAAATGCAAAATCCAACTGGCCATCACCCTGACCAGCACCTGCATCCTGCTCCTGTTCGCCGCCCTGCTGGTCTTCACCCAGTACACCGGCATGCGCCGCGAACTGGTGCAGAACCTGCGCATCCTCGCCCGGTTGTCCGCCAACAACCTCACCGCCCCCCTGGTCTTCAACGCCCCCGAGGAAGCCAGCGACGCCCTGCTGGCCCTCAGCGCCGTGCCCGGCCTGCATGTCGCCGCCGTGCTACGGCCCGACGGCACGGTCTTCGTCCACCAGTCCTTCGACGGCACCCACCTGCCCCCCCGCCCCGCCCTGCCGGGAAACGGCACCGACCATGCCTGGCGGCCCGGCCGGATCGTCGTGATCGCCCCCATCGAGCTGGCCGGCCAGTGGCGCGGCACGGTCTGGCTGGACTGCGGCCTCGACCAGTTCCGGGCACGCCTCCGTGAAATCCTCTACTGGTGCTTCTATCTCTATCTGATGGCAACCGCCCTCGCCGTGCTGGTCGCCTGGCTGCTCCAGCGCGTCATGACCCGCCCCATCCTCGCCCTGGCGCAAGCCGCCGACCGCACCATCCAGGAAGGCCCCTCCTCGGTCCGCGCCCGCAAACAGGCCAACGACGAAATCGGCACGCTGGTCGACAGCTTCAACCACATGCTCGACCATATCGCCCGGCAGAACGAGCAGCTCCGCGACCGGGAGCGCTGCTACCGGACCCTCTTCGCCCAGGCCGCCAGCGCCTTCCTGCTCGAAGACGAAGACCGCCGGGTGGTCGAGGCCAACCAGACCGCCGCCACCCTGTTCAACCAGTCCGAAGCGAATCTCGTCGGCAAACCCACCGCCGAACTGTTCACCGTCGGCAACCTCCCCAGCCCGGAACTCGGGGAGCGCCTGAGAATCGCCCGGACCGAAGCGCGCCTGAGCAACGGCAGCACCGTGCCGGTGGAGCTGGCCGTCACCGGGGTCTCCTCCGGCGGCAAACGCTTCTTCCTGACCAGCGCGACCGACATCACCGACCGCCTGCGGGCCCAGGAACTGCTCGTCCGCTCCCGCGACGAACTCCAAATCCAAGTCAACGCCGCCACCGCCGAGCTGCGCGAAACCAACACCAGCCTCCAGCGGGAAATGGACGACCGTCGCCGCCTCGAACGGCAAATCATGATGTCGGAGAAACTCAAGGGCCTCGGCCACATGGCCGCCGGCATCGCCCACGACTTCAACAACCTCCTCCAGACCATCCTCGGCAATGCCGATTTCCTGCTGGCCGAACACCTCACCGCGGAAGGGAGCCACTGCGTCCGGGAAATCCGCCGGGCGGGACGCTCCGCCGCCGACCTCGCCTCCCAGATGCTGGCCTACGCCGGGAAAAACGCCCTCCGCATCGCCCCCCTGCAAGTCAACAACCTCATTCTCGCCATGCAACCCCTGTTCGAGGCCGCTGTCGCCAAAAACGCCCGCGCCGTCCTGGACCTGGGCCAGGACCTGCCCCTGATCGAC
>LVAZ01000040.1 GCA_001603055.1 Victivallales bacterium Lenti_02 | reverse complement strand
CGGAGGGAGGGGTAGGGCGAACGCCCTATCCCTACCCCTATTACTTGTGCTGTGCCTCCGGCACACAGAAGGCGGCGTTCGTATGCCAAACTCCATGCCTCCGCTTTTCGGGTGCGGGCAACGCCGGAAACAATGACCGCCCCCGACCGGGTGGCCGGGGGCGGGCTGGATTCAGCGGCCTAGAGATTGCCGTGGTAGGCGTTGGTGTAGAGCTGCTTGAGTTCGGCGATCAGGGGATAGCGCGGATTGGCGCCGGTGCACTGGTCGTCGAAGGCCTCTTCGGCCAGCTCGTCGAGCCCGGCGAAGAAGGCTTTCTCGGGGACGCCCGCCTCCTTGATCGAGGCGGGGATGTTCAACTCCCGCTTGAGGGTCTCGATGGCGGCGACCAGGGCGTCCACCTTCTCGTCCAGGGTCTTGCCGCCGAGCTTGAGATAGTCGGCGATGCGGGCGTAGCGCTCCTTGACCGAGGGGTAGGTGTACTGGGGGAAGGCGGCCTGCTTGACCGGGGCGTCGGTGGCGTTGTACTTCACCACATGGCTGATGAGCAGGGCGTTGGCCAGCCCGTGGGGCAGGTGATGGGCGGCGCCGAGCTTGTGGGCCATGGAGTGGCAGATGCCGAGGAAGGCGTTGGCGAAGGCCATGCCCGCCATGCAGGCCGCGTTGTGGACCCGTTCCCGCGCCTTCAGATTCCGGGCGCCGTCGTGATAGGCGGCGGGGAGGTATTTGAAGAGGATGCGGATGGCTTCGAGGGCGAGGCCGTTGGTGTACTCGGTGCTGAGGACCGAGACGAAGGCCTCGAGGGCGTGGGTCAGGGCGTCGATGCCGCTATGGGCGGTGAGGCCGGCGGGCATGGTCATGACCAGCTCGCTGTCCACGATGGCCATGTCAGGGGTGAGTTCGTAGTCGGCGAGCGGGTACTTGCGCCCGGTGGCGTCGTCGGTGACCACGGCGAAGGGGGTCACCTCCGAACCGGTTCCCGAGGTGGTGGGGACGGCCACGAAGATGGCCTTCCGGCGCAGGGTCGGGAAGGTGTAGATGCGCTTGCGGATGTCCATGAAACGCAGGGCCATGCCCTCGAAGGTCACCTCGGGATGCTCGTACTGGAGCCACATGATCTTGGCCGCGTCCATGGGCGAGCCGCCGCCCAGGGCGATGATCACGTCGGGCTTGAAGGCCTGCATCACCGCCAGCCCCTTGCGGATCGTGGTCAGATCGGGATCGGGCTTCACCTCGTAGAAGATTTCGAAGTCCACGCCGATCTCGTCGAGCACCTTGGTCACCTTGTCGGTGTAGCCAAGGTCGAAGAGGGGCTTGTCGGTGACGATGAGGGCGCGCTTCTTGCCTTCGAGTTCGCGCAGGGCGATGGGGAGGCAGCCGTACTTCTGGTAGATTTTCGGGGGGACTTTGAACCACAGCATGTTCTCGCGCCTTTCCGCCACGCTCTTCACGTTGATCAGGTGCTTCACGCCGACGTTCTCGCTGACCGAGTTGCCGCCCCAGCTCCCGCAGCCGAGGGTGAGCGAGGGTTCAAGGCGGAAGTTGTAGATGTCGCCGATGGCACCCTGCGAGCTGGGCATGTTGATGAGGATGCGGCCGGTCTTCATGCGCTCGCCGTAGAGTTCGATGCGGTCCTGGTTGAGCGGGTCGGTGTAGAGCACCGCCGTGTGGCCGATGCCGCCGAACTCCACCAGGGCCACCGCGTTGTCGACCGCCGCCGCGAAGTCCTTGGCCTTGTAGAGGGCGAGGACGGGCGACAATTTCTCCATCGAGAGGGGTTCATCGGGGCCGACTTTTTTCACCTCGGCGATGAGCACCTTGGCGGCGGGATCGACCTCGATGCCCGCCAGGGCGGCGATCTTGGCGGCGGGCTGGCCGACGATGGCGGCGTTGATCCGCCCGTCCTTGGCCACCACGCCGCGCAGCTTCTCCGCGTCCTTGGCATCGAGAATCACCGCGCCGCGCGCCAGAAACTCGTCGCGCACCGCCTTGTACTGGCTCTCGACCACGGTCACGCTCTGCTCGCTGGCGCAGATCACCCCGTTGTCGAAGGTCTTGCTGAGCAGGATCGAGCTGACCGCCATCTGGATGTCGGCGGTCTCATCGATCACGGCGGGGGTGTTGCCCGCGCCCACGCCCACGGCGGGCTTGCCGCTCGAATAGGCCGCCTGGACCATGCCCGGCCCGCCGGTGGCCAGAATCATCGCCACCCGGGGATGCTGCATCAGATGCTGGCTCATCGCCACCGTCGGCGTCTCGATCCAGCCGATGATCCCCGCCGGGGCACCGGCCTCGACCGCCGCCTCGAGCACGATCCGCGCCGCCTCGGCGGTGCAGTTCTTCGCCCGCGGATGGGGGCTGAAGATGATCGCGTTCCGCGTCTTCAGCGCCAGCAGCGCCTTGAAGATCGCCGTGCTCGTCGGGTTGGTCGTCGGCACGATCCCCGCCAGAATGCCCAGCGGCTCGGCGATCTTGCGGATGCCGTAGGTCGGGTCCTCCTCGAGTACCCCGCAGGTCTGCGTGTCCTTGTATTTGTTGTAGACGAACTCGGCGGCGAAGTGGTTCTTGATCACCTTGTCCTCGAGGATACCCATGCCGGTCTCCTCCACCGCCATCTTGGCGAGCCGGATGCGGGCGGCGTTCGCCGCCAGCGCCGCCCGCCGGAAGATCGCGTCCACCTTCTCCTGGGAAAAGGCCGCGTACGCCGCCTGGGCGTCGCCGACGCGCTGAATCAGGGCTTCGAGAGTCTCGATCGTCGTGGCCATGGTCGCATGCTCCTTGCTCGGCCCGCACTCCCCCGGAACCGCCCGGAATGGAAATGCCTGCCAGTTGTATCGATATTTATGTATCGATGCAAAAATAGCGATATGACGCCCGGATGCAAGCCGGAATCGATAGTTTTTTCTCCATTCCCCGCCGGAAAGCCGAGATAAACAGCCATATCTTTTCTTTTTCCAGATTGTTACGTCATCAATAAAATCATTCGCCAAGCCAGAGGCACAGGGTGCAGCGGGAGATCGCCAGACGGCTCCGCGTGATCGATGCGACACAAAAAAATCGTTTATGACTGTTTTTTGCACAGTTTTGCTCTATAGTGAGCATAGGACAACCATCCGACCGGAGCATGCCATGGCCTCCCACCGTCTGCTGACCGCCGAACGCGAACACCGGATTCTCCAGTTGCTCAAGGGGCAGCGGGTGGTTTCGGTCGCGGAGCTGAGCGGAACCCTGGGCGTGTCCGAGGCCACGGTGCGGCGCGACCTGCACGAGCTGTCCCGGCGGGGAGCGTTGACGCGCGTGCGCGGCGGCGCCAGCATCGGCGAGGACCCCCGGGTCGAGCCGCTGTTCGCGGACAAGGAGGGCAAGCAGAGCACCGAGAAGGAGCGCATCGCCCGCCGCGCCCTCGAACTGATCGAGGACCACGACTCCATCTACCTGGACGGCGGCAGCACGGTGCTGGCCCTGGCCCGGCTGCTCGACGAGCGGCTCGATCTGACCATCGTCACCAACTCCCTGATGGCCGCCGCCGAGCTGATGGAGTCCCGCCACCGGTTGATTCTGGTGGGCGGCGAGTTCCGCGCCATCAGCCGTACCCTGGTCGGCCCCCTCAGCCAGACCATCGTGGCCGCCCTCAACGTGGACAAGGCCTTCATGGGCACCATCGGCTTCGTCGCCGCCGACGGGCTGACCACCACCGACCCCAGCGAGGCCTTCACCAAGACCGAAATCATGAAGCGCGCGGGCCGTGTCATCCTGCTGGCCGACCACACCAAATTCGGTAAGCGCTCCCTGGCCCGCAGCGAAGGCGCAATCCACGCCATCGTCACCGACTGCATCGACCCCGAACTCCGCGCCCGGCTGACCGAGCTGGAGATCGAGGTGCTCACTCCGGACGACCAAGCCTAGACAGCCAGCACAAGGACATACGCCAATGCCCACCCCCATCGTCATGCCCAAACAGGGCAACACCGTCGAGGAATGCCTGCTCAGCGAGTGGCGGGTCGCCGTCGGCGACCAGGTGAAGGAAGGCGATGTGATCGCCGACATCGAGACCGACAAGACCACCGGCGAAGTCACGGCCACGGCCGGCGGCACCGTGCTGGCCCTGTTCTGCGAGGCGGGCGAGCTGATTCCCGTGTTCCAGAACATCTGCGTGGTGGGCAATCCCGGCGAGAGCTTCGCCGAATTCGCCCCCGGCGACAGCACCACCCCCCCGGCCACCGCGCCCGCTGAAGCCCCGGCTCCCGCCGAAACTCCCGCCACCGCCCCGGCGGAAGCCCCCGTCGCCACCGCCGACGCCCCGCTCAGTCCCCGCGCCCGCACCTTCCTGGCCGACCATCCCACCAATCTGGCCGGCGTGGCCGGTTCCGGTCCGGACGGCCGCATTCTCGAAAAGGACGTCGCCGCCGCCTACCATGCCGGTGCCCGGCTGAGTCCCGCCGCCGCCGCCAAGGTCGCCGCCGGCGAGGCCGCGCCCGCCAGCGGTTCCGGAGTCGCAGGCATGGTCCTGACCGGCGATCTGGGCAAACCCGCCGCCGCCCCTGCCGCCCCGGCCCCTGTCGCCGCGCCCGCCGCCGCGCCGGGCACCGACACGGTCACCGAAGTCAAAATCCCCAACATCCGCAAGATCATCGCCAAGAACCTCATGGCCGCGCTCCACGAGCAGGCCCAGTACACCCTCAACGCCGAGGCCGACGTCACCGGCCTCCTCGCCCTGCGCCAGCAGATCAAGGACGCGGGCGAGCGCCTCGGCCTGGCCAACGTCAACATCGGCGACATGGTCATGTTCGCCACCGTCAAGGCCCTGCTCAAGCATCCCGAGCTGAACGCGGAATTCGACGGCAGCGTCATCCGCCAGCACTCCGCCGTCCACATCGGTTTCGCCTGCGACACCCCGCGCGGCCTGATGGTCCCGGTTCTCCACGGCGCGCAGGCCATGAGCCTCGGCCAGATGGGCGCCGCCGTCAAGGTCCTGGCCAAGGCGGCCCTGGCCGGCACCCTCGCTCCCGACGCCCTCGGCGGCGGCACCTTCACCGTCAGCAACCTCGGCGCCTTCGGCGTGACCACCTTCACCCCGGTCATCAACCCGCCCCAGGTCGCCATCCTCGGCGTCGGCAAGACTGTCCTGCGGCCCGTGCGCGTCGGCGGCGGCATCGAGCACCGCGACTACATGCAGTTCAGCCTCACTCTCGACCATCGCGTCATCGACGGCGCCCCCGGCGCCCGCTTCCTCCAGACCCTCGTCGCCATCATCGAGAACTTCCAACTCGTCGCCATCGCCGGCTAAGACCCAAAAGGAGCCACGAATCTCACGAAAACCACGAAGAAAAAAGACAATGGTTGCACCTCCGCAACCGAATCCCCTTTCCCCTTCGTGCCGTTCGTGGCTCCTGCCGAAGAAGCTGCCATGAAGACACCCGCCAACCAACCAGTCAAAGGCGATGTTCTCTACCCGGAACTCTCCTACGGGATCGTTGGCTGCGCGCTGGCGGTGTATCGGGAGCTTGGCTTCGGCTTCCTGGAGAAGGTCTACGAGAACGCGCTGATGGTGGCTCTCCAGCAGGCCGGGCTAAAGGCCATGCAGCAAGTGGCCATCGAGGTAGCATTCCGGGGTGTTCTGGTTGGCTGCTACACGGCAGACATCGTGGTCGAAGACAAGGTGTTGCTCGAACTCAAATCCTGCGACGGGATCCGTGCCGAGCACCTGGCTCAAACATTGAACTACTTGAAGGCAACCGGTCTGCGCCTTGGGCTGATTCTCAACTTCTCCCGAGGCGACATGCAGTTCAAACGGGTTGTCCTCTAGGCGCGAAGCGCCATCCCCTTCGTGCTTTTCGTGAAATTCGTGGCTGACAACAACTCTTGGGGTAAAGACATGTACGATTTGGCGATCATCGGCGCGGGTCCGGGCGGCTACGAGGCGGCGGCCTATGCCGCGAAGCTCGGCAAGAGCGTGATCCTGTTCGAGAAGGGCGAGGTGGGCGGCACCTGCCTGAACGTGGGCTGCATCCCCACCAAAACCATGCTGCGCTCGGCCAAGAGCCTGAGCGAATGCCGCGAGGCGGCGGAGTACGGCGTCACCACCGGCACCCCGACCCTCGATCTCAAGGCCGTCCAGGCCCGCAAGCAGGCGGTCGTCGGCGCCCTGGTCAAGGGCGTGCGCGCGATGCTCAAGAAGGCCAAGGTCGAGCTGGTCTTCGCCGAGGCCAAGATCGCCGCCCGCGGCAAGGTCGTGGCCGACGGCAAGGAATACGAGGCGGCGAACATTCTGGTCGCCACCGGCAGCGTCCCCGCCGCCCCCCCCATTCCCGGCCTGGCCGACTCCCCCCGCGTCCTCGACTCGACCGGCATCCTCGAACTCGATGCGACCCCCGCGAGCCTCGTGGTCATCGGCGGCGGCGTCATCGGCCTCGAATTCGCCTGCTTCTTCGCCGAACTCGGCGTCAAAGTCGACGTAGTCGAAATGCTGGACAAGATCGCCCCCGTGGTGGACGGCGAAATCGCCAAGAAGCTCCAGAGCGAACTCAAACGCAAGGGCGTCACCTTCCACCTCTCCTGCAAGGTGCAGAACATCGCGGGCGACACCGTCCACTTCGCCGACGCCAAGGGCGAGGCCCGGACCCTCGCCGCCACCTGGATTCTGAACGCCACCGGCCGCAAGCTCGTCCTCGAGGGCATCGGCCTCGAAGCGGCGGGCGTGGACTTCGACCGGCGCGGCATCAAGACCGACGAATTCGGCAAGACCAACGTCCCCGGCATCTGGGCCTGCGGCGACGTCACCGGCCGCCTGCTCCTCGCCCACTCCGCCACCCGCGAGGGCATCGTCGCGGTGAACAACATGTTCGGCAAGCCCGACCGGATGCGCTTCGGCGCCGTCCCCAGCGTGGTCTACACCCATCCCGAAGTGGCCCAGGTCGGCGCCACCGAGGAGCAGCTCCAGGCCAAGGGCGTCGCCTACAAGAAGGCGGTCATGCCGATGGGCATCGCCGGCCGCTTCCTGGTCGAGCACGCCGGCAAGAGCGGCACCGTGAAGGTCCTCGTCAGCGAGGAATTCGGCCAGATTCTCGGCGTCCACATGATCGGCGGCGAATGCGGCGAGTTCATCGCCAGCGCTGCCGCCATGGTCGAACTCGAACTCTGCGTCGAGGACGTCCGCCAGATCGTCTTCCCCCATCCCACCGTCAGCGAAGCCCTCAAGGAGACGATCCTTCATATCTAGGAATGCAGAAGTCAGAAGTCAGAATGCAGAATGAGCTGGTAGCAGGACAACATTTGCAGCAATAGGCGACAGCATGGCAGGTTCGAGAAGACAACCTAAGCGGAAAGCAGGGGAGCGCCCAAAGCGTTCCGCCCGGCGTCCCCTTGGTTGCCCTGCGTTGCTGGCTGGGAGAGGAAAGAGAA
>LVAZ01000380.1 GCA_001603055.1 Victivallales bacterium Lenti_02 | reverse complement strand
CGCCAGGGCCGCGCGGCGCTGGCGGAACGCCCGCCGGTAGGGAGCGCGGAGAGCGGCGGCATACTGCTCGGGGTCCCGCCAGCGCACGGTGAAAACCGCCTGCGGCAGATTGGGCACCCGCCGGAACCCGTGGCCTTCCAGCGGGGCGAGACCGGGCAGCTCGCCGTCCGTGAAATCCCGGAAGAGAATGCCGTCCACCCGGTGTTCCGCCGCCAGCCGCCGGGCCTCGCGGATCAGGGCGTCGAGCACGTCCGCGCGATCCGCCGAGGGATGCATGCTGAGCGTGTTGCCCAGAGCCACCGGAACGCCGCATTCCAGGGACCGGAACCGGGCCAGCGCCGGGCAACCGCGCGCCAACCCCCGGAAGAGAGTTCCCCAGAAGCCCCTTCCGAACATGTCCAGCTTGCTGGAGACCAGATACATGCAGGCATGGCCGACCGGTTGTTCCCCGGCCAGGACCAGGGGGAAGAAAAACCGGCAGTCCGGGAGTCCCGCATCCTGCACGCCACGCAGAAAGCGATGCGTGCAGAGCAGGGAGCCCGGTGTCGCCACCCCGTCCCAGACTGCCTCCGGAACAGCGCGGATGTCCTGGTATGTCCGAACGGTGAGATGCAAGGGCGGCTCTCGGTTTCCGGCTAGACGATGCCGTGGCGGCGGCCGGTGGCGACGATGACCTCGATGGCCTGCCGCAGGATGTCCTCGGTGTGGGCGGCGGAGAGGCTCAGCCGCATCCTGCCCTCGTTCGGGGAGACGGCGGGATAGACCACCGTGCTGGTCAGCAGTCCCCCCTCGTAGAGGTCGCGGCTCATGGCGTGGACCACGGCATCCTCGCCGATCCGGATGGTGATGATGGCCGATTCCGGCGGATCGGGATAGGTGTGGAAGCCCGCCTGCTTGAGACCCTGGTAGATGAAATCCACATTCTGCATCAACTGGCGGCGGAGGTCCGGCTCGGCGCGGAGCAGGCGCAGGGCCGCGAGGACGGCGGCGACCGTGCCCGGCGCGGGACTGGCCGAGAACATGTAGCTGCGCCCGTAGTGGCGGACGTAGTTCACGATCTCGTGGGAGGCGGCCACATAGCCGCCCGTCCCCGCCAGGGTCTTGCTGAAAGTGCCCACGAGAATGTCGGGCTTGCGCGTCAGCCCGAAATGGTCCGCGGTTCCGGCTCCGTGACCGCCGAGCACGCCGGTGGCATGGGCGTCGTCGAGCATCAGGTAGGCGCCATGCCGGGCGGCCACCTCCATGATCTCGGGCAGGGGGCAGATGTCCCCGTCCATGCTGAACACCCCCTCGACCACCACCAGCACGTTGCGGCACTCGCCGCCGTGGCGGGCGAGAATCTGGTCGAGATCGGCCGGATCGTTGTGCTGGAAAGGCCGCATCTGGCATCCCGCGACCCGGCAGCCGTCCACGATGCTGGCATGGCTCAGCCGGTCGATCACGGCCAGATCGCCCCGGCGCAGCAGAGCGGCCAGCACCCCCACGTTGGCCTGGTAGCCGGTGGTGAAGACGGCGACCTCCTCGTAGCCCTCGAACTCCGCCAGCTCCCGCTCGAGCTGCTGCACCAGATCGTAGGTGCCGCTGAGGAAGCGGGAGCCGCAGAGCCCCGGCCCGTAGCGGCGGATGGCGGCGCAGGCGGCCTCGACCAGCTCGGGCCGTCCGGCCAGTCCCAGGTAGTTGTTGGCGGCGAGGGAGATCAGTTCCCGCTCCCCGCCGGTCCGGGGATCGAGCACCCGGACCGTGCCGCCCGCCCCGGAAACCAGGGTGCGGTGGTAGGAGTATTCGCCCCGGGACTGCAAACCGCCGATGTACTCGGCGAAGGGACCGGCCTTCTCCAGCAAATCGGGACCGGCATGGTTGACGAAATCGGCGAGAGTTCTGGTATCCGCGTGCTCCATCAGATCGCCTCCTCTGCTCGGGTAGGGAATTGGGCTAGAAGCGGCAGACCACGCCCAGCGTGAAACAGGGTGCCCAGGTGCGGTAGGTGCCATCCACGTCGCCGAATGGGAAACCCACATCGTTGGCGATGGACCGCGTCTCGTAGTAGACCAACTGGAAGGCGGTCTCCAGAGTCAGATAGTCGGTCACGTCGTAGGCGAAGCCGCAGGTGAAGAAATGCATGTCCGTGTCGGGCTGGGTGGGATTCCAGACCGCCTCGGCGGTGGCGTTCTCGTTGTAGATATAGCCGAAGCGCAGAGCCAGGGCCTCGCTGTACTGGTACTGGACGCCGAACTTGTAGGCCAGGGTGTTGTGGAAGTCCCGCTCGATCCGCACCTGGCCGTCGGGCGCGAACGGCTGGCCCGCCAGCGCCGGAATGTCGAGCACCACATCCCCCACTTGCGACCAATGGGTCCAGTCCAGGTTCACCTCGAAGGTCCACCGCTCGTTCGGCCGGTAGGCGTAGCCGAGGACAATCGAGCCGGGATAGTCGAAACTGGTTTCCATGCCGAAACTGCCCACGCCCTGCACCGCGACATCCCCGTCGTAGTCCACCGTGAAGGCCTTGCGATAGGTGGCCGCGACGGCGTGGCGCTCGTTGAACTCGTAGCGGATGCCCAGGTTGAAGCCCCAGGCCTCGCCGCTTCCCTTGATCCGGACGGCAGGGTCGAGGGGCAGCGCCGGGAAGAAGGCGAAACCGGGAATCCGCTGCCGCTGCTCCAGCTCGGAGACATAGTAGTCGAGACCGAAACCGACGCTGAGCTGCTCGTTGATCCGGTAGCCGAGAGCCAGGGTGTAGTCGGCGATGATCAGCTCCGAATAGTAGCCCGAGTACCGGGCGAAGCTGTCGGCCCCCCATTCGGAGGACAGGCCGTTGGGCAGGGAGACGCCGAGGCCGAGGGTGAAGCGCTCGGTGCCCATGTCCCAGGTGGCGAAGGCCGAGGGCACCGGCTGCCATTTGTCCTCCATGTCGGTCTTGACGCCGCCGGGGGAGGTGTGCTCGGTGTAGGCGTTGCACCAGGTGCTCTGCAGGGAAAGCTGAACCCCCCGCAGATCGGCGAGGCCCGCCGGGTTGAAGGCCACGGCGCTGGGGTCGTCAGCCTGGACAATGAACGCCTCGCCCAGGGCGGTGGCCTTGGCGCTGCGCACGGCGAGAATCTTGTACCCGTTCGCCGGCAGGAGAAAGGGAACCAGGAGCACCGCGCAAGTCAGAATTCGCCGGGTCATACTGCCACCTCTGGTTGTTTGGATGATGTTGTGCCGCGTGACGCACGCCTTCCCTGCCGCGTGCCTGCATCTCCTCCCGTTTGCCGGAAACTCGCGAAGACATGATTGGCGAACGAAACCATGATACCCTGCCCTCTCGGGCAGGGATTGCAACTTCGCCAGGCAGGAAAAACGGCGTTTGTCCGGCGGAACCCGGCGGCGCTACCGCCTGCCGGACGGACGCAGGTCGTCGCCCGTGCCCGCCCGCCCGTCCGGGCCAGCCGAAAACAGGGTATAGGAGACCCCGTCCGGAGCGACCTCGTAGACCAGGCGGTTGTCCCAGATGTCGATCCCGTCCAGCGGGGCCCGCAGATAGGGGCCCTTGGCTTGATCCTTCTGATCCTTGCGCAGGGAGTCAACCCAGTCCTCCGGCGCGGGGAAGCGGCCATTCTCCTTCCCGTAGAGGGCGAGGGCGCGGGCCGTGTCGTCCACCTCGATCTGGGCGGCGGTGACCTTCGCCTTCGCCGTGTCCTTCGGGGCCAGGTCGTAGAGCGCGAACATGAGGGCGAAAGCCAGGACATAGACGGCCACCCAGGTCCAGCCCGAGCCGACGACCCGCTGCACCAGCGACCCGCCGACGCCGTCCTCGGCGATGGTCTCCTCCTCGCTTTCCGGCACCAGCGCGGGCACCGCGAAGTAGCAGCCGAGGACGAAGTTCATCATCAGGAACAGGAAGATGAAGATGTTCGCGGGCTTCGGCAGCGCCGCCTCGCAGAGGGAGCAGACGACGAAGGCCCAGAGCGAGGCCACCGCCCAGGCCACCCCGAACCAGCCGGAGATGCTGAACTCGCCGCCGCCCGGGCTTCCCCCGGTGCAGAACACGGTCTTGCCCCGCTGGCGGCAGGATTTCGCCTTCGCCCAGTGGCCGAGATAGCTGCCCACCACCAGGGCCGCGCCGGAAATCGGGAAGGAGACAATCGCCAGGGTCGCGGCGTCCACCCCCAGATGGAAGCGCATCAGGAAATTCATCCCGATGCCGATCACGCCCGCCGCCACCGCTCCCCAGGTGTTGGCCGTGCGCCAGAACAAGGCCCCCGCCACGATCACGAAAATCGGCGGCTCGAAGAAGCCCATCAGGCCATAGGCGGCCTGGATGATGCCGTGCCGCCGCGCCACAAAGGCGAAGGCAATGCCCACCACCCCGCCGACCAGAGTCGCCAGCCGGGCGATCCAGATGTAGTGCTTCGTCGTCCGCCCGGGAATGAAGCGGCGGTAGAAGTCGTGCTGGGCCAGGGTCGAGAGCGAACTGAGCATGGCGCTGGCCGTCGAGTTCGAGGCCGCGATCAGGCTGGCCAGAATCAGCCCCGCCAGACCGACCGGCAGGTAGTCGCGGAGCAGCAGGGGCAGAATGTCGTCGCCCACCGGCACCCCCCCGTACAGCACCGAGCCGCAGATGCCGGGGATGATGAAAGACAAAGTCAGCGGCCCGGTCATCAGGGCGGCCAGGATCACCCCCCGCGAAGCGGTGCGCACGCTGCGTCCCGCGAACGAGCGCTGCACCATGTACTGGCTCGTGCACCAGTAGGGCAGGCCGAGCATGACGAACATCACCACGTCCTTCCAGGTGGGCCAGACGTTCGCCGTGCCCGCCTTCCAGAACACGAAGTAGCTCTCGGGAAGGCTCGCGTACAGGCCCCCCAGCCCGCCGACCTGCTTCAGCGCCACCGGCACCAGAATCAGGCCCCCCAGAATCATGATGAAGGCCTCGATCACCGACGAGTAGGCCGCCCCGAGCAGGCCCGAGCAGAAGCAGTAGATCAGGACGACGACGCCGACGATGAGTATGAGGCTCTCGACCGGCACGTTCAGCACCGGCGCCAGCACCGTGCTCAGGGTACACATGCCCACCCCCGCGAAGCAGGCGTAGTAGAGCATCCACAGCGCGGCGGGCAGCAGCCGCAGCACCACCCCGTAGCGCTCCTCGAGGAATTCCGAGATGGTCGTGATCCGCATCCGCCGGAGGTGCGGCACGAAGAACAGCGCGCTCGCCGCCGCGATCATGTTCCCCGTCCAGGCGATGAGCAGGGCCGAGACGCCGCCCCCGCCATAGGCCGCCCCCGCCGGCCCCACCAGATAGATGGCGGCCACGTTGGTGCTCATGATCGAGCCCGCGATCACCCACTTGTTCAGCGACCGCCCCGCCAGCAGATAGTCGTCCTCGCTCTTCACGAAACGGCTCAGATACATGCCCAGAAGCACGGTCCCGAACATGTAGGCGAAGACGACCAGAGCATTCACGGTCAGCATGCGTGGACTCCTCGGGGTGGCGGCGCGGATACGGTCACGCGCCTACTATGCCACCATGCCAACCGCCTGCAATCGCGAACCGGCCCGCGAACCGGGAAAAATGCCCCCGGCCGGGTGCGGACCGGACAATATCTTCCCGCCGCGGCCGTTTTCCGGGCAACCGCGCCGATCATCCTTCCCCGGAGAACCGCCATGCCATACCGCCGCCTCGCCGCCCTCCTCGTTCTGATTTGCGGGTTTGCCGCCGCCCAGGAACAGCCTGCCGGACCCGACGAACTCTTCCGCCGGCTGGACCGCAACCGCGACGGGAAAATCACCCGGGACGAGGTGCCGCCGGAACGGCAGGCCCTCTTCGACCGCCTCGACACCGACGGCGACGGGGCCGTCAGCATCGAGGAGCACCGCGCCTTCCGCCGCAACCAGCAGCAACCCGCTCCCGACGGGCAGGCCCCCCGCCGCCAGCAGCCTCCCCCCGAGCCCGACTTCGCCAACGTCGCCTATGGCCCCCATCCGCGCAACGTGTTCGACCTCTGGCGCCCCACCGCCAACGCGGCGGCGGGCAAGCCCAGCCCCCTCCTCGTCTTCTACCACGGCGGCGGCTTCCGCAGCGGCGACAAGTCCCGCATCAGCCAGACCCTCCTCCGCCAGCTCCGCGAAAACGGCGTCGCCGTCGCCGCCGCGAACTACCGGCTGACCAGCACCGCCCCCTTCCCCGCCCCGATGCACGACGCGGCCCGGGCCCTGCAGTTCATCCGCCTCCATGCGGCGGAATACGGCATCGATCCCGCGCGCATCGCCGCCACCGGCGGCTCGGCGGGCGCGGGCATCTCCCTCTGGCTGGCCTTCC
>LVAZ01000379.1 GCA_001603055.1 Victivallales bacterium Lenti_02 | reverse complement strand
GAGGAGAACTATCAGCGGCTGGTGGCCTCGACCCGCCGCTCCCGGCGGCTGGCCGACAGCGGGCGCCTGCCGGAGTTCCAGTTTTCCCAGTCCATTCAGGACGAACTGCGCGCCCGCACCCGCTGGATCAGCACAATGCAGAGCTACGAGGCCAATCTGGACAGCTTCAAATTGCTGCTCGGCCTGCCCCCCGACGCCCGGATCGAGCTGGCGAACGAGGAGCTGGAGAATCTGGGAGCGAAGGCGGGGGAACTGACGCAGGGCATCGTGGTGGCCGATTATTCGGGCGAGATTCCTCCCGCCGACGCGCGGGTGGAACTGATCCCCCCTTCCCGGGAGGCGGGCGGTCCCTACGAGATGGACCCCGACAAGGCGGTCCGGCTCGCCCTGGAGAACCGGCTGGATTTGCGCCGGGCCAGGGAGGAAGTCGAGGACGCCCAGCGCAAGGTGCTGGTGGCGGCGGACCGGCTGCGGGCCGAGCTGACCCTCTTCGGCAGCACCAATATCGGCGAGCGCCGGGATGTGGGCGGGACGGGCCAGCCCGATGCCCGGCTGCGTCCTTCCGAGATGCCGGTCCAGGGCTTGCTGACCATGAATCTGCCGCTGGAGCGAACCAGTGAGCGCAACGCCTACCGGAACCGGCTGATCGACCTGGAGCGGGCGGTACGGGCCTATCAGCGTATGGAGGACGAAGTGAAGGGCAGTGTGCGCGGGCAGCTTCGCACCCTGCTTGAAGCCCGCGAGAACGTGGTCATCCAGAGTCAGGCCGTGAAGCTGGCCGAGGAGCGGGTGAAGTCCACCGACATGTTCCTGCAGGCCGGGCGGGCGGCGGTCCGCGACGTGCTGGATGCCGAGGAATCGCTGCTTTCCGCCCGCAACGATCTGGATTCGGCCCTGGTGAACTACCGGGTCGCGGAACTGACCCTGCAACGCGATCTGGGTGTCCTGTGGGTATCCGCCGAGGGCACCTGGAAAGAATATCGGCCCTAACGAAGAGCGAGTGACACCATGACGAAACGGCACAAGAGTGTTCTGCGGTCTCTGGGCCTGCTGGGCGTGCTGGCCGCGGCCGGGGTGGCGGGCCATGCCTATTGGCGGGCGAACTGGCAGAAGCCGGCGGAAACGGGCGAGGTGCTGTTCCCGACCGCCCGCGGACGGCTGACCATCAGCGTCACCGAGGCGGGCACGGTGCGTCCCCGCGAGCAGGTCATCATCAAGAGCGATCTGGAAGGCCGCTCCACCATTCTCTACCTCATTCCCGAGGGGCAGATTGTGAAGGCGGGCGATCTGCTGGTCGAGCTGGACACCAGCAGCATGATCGACGCCAAGGTGGACCAGGAAATCCGGGCCCAGAACGCCGAGGCGAGCTACGTGCAGAGCAAGGAGAATCTCGAGGTCACCAAAAACCAGGCCGCCGCCGATGTGGACAAGGCCCAGCTCGCGCTCCGCTTCGCCAAGGAGGACCTGGTCAAATATCAGGAAGGCGACTATCCGAACCGGCGGAAGGACCTGCTGGGCCGGATCGCCCTGGCCGAGGAGGATGTGAAGCGCACCGAGCAGAAGCTCGAATGGTCCGAGAATCTCTTCGCCGAGAAGTACCTGTCCGAGACCGAGGTCGAGGGCGACCGTCTGGCAGCGAAAAAAGCGAAGCTCGATCTGGAATTGGCGCGCAGCAATCTGACCCTGCTCGACGACTACACCTACCGCCGCCAGATCGACCAGTTGACCAGCGACGTGCGGCAGGCCGAGATGGCGCTCGAACGGGTGACCCGCAAGGTCGCCGCCGATCTGATCCAGGCCGAGGCCCAGTTGCGCGCCCGCGAAGCGGAGTTCACGCGCAACAAGGACAAGCTCGAAAAGCTGAAGGAGCAGATTGTCAAAGCCCGGATTTTGGCGCCCACGGCGGGCTCGGTGGTCTACGCCACCAGCGCCCAGTTCAACTGGCGCGGCAACGTCGAACCGCTGGCCGAGGGGCAGGAAGTCCGCGAGCGCCAGGAACTGATCTATCTGCCCACGGCGGACACCTTCCTGGCCGAGGTGAACATCCACGAGGCCAGCCTCAAGAAAATCTACGTCGGGCTGCCGGTCCGGCTCAAGGTGGACGCCCTGCCGGGGCATTCCTTCACGGGCAAGGTGAGCCGGATCGCGCCCCTGCCGGATGCGCGCAGCATGTTCATGAACCCCGATCTGAAGGTGTACAAGACCGAGATTCACATCGACGGCGGCGGCGACGTGCTGCGCACCGGCATGACCTGCCAGGTGGAGATCGTGGTGGAGCAGCACGACGACGCCCTGCATGTGCCCGTGCAGAGCGTGGTGCGGATCAACGGCAAGCCCACCGTGTTCGTCAAGGAGGGGGTTGCGACGGTTCCCCGGGCGGTGGAGATTGGCCTGGACAACAATCTGATGGTCCACGTCCTGAACGGGCTCAAGGAGGGTGAACGGGTTCTCCTGGCGCCGCCGTTCGGCATGGGAACCGAACCGGCAAGTGCGGACGAGCAGCCGAAGCTGGACATTCCCGAGCGCCCGTCCGCTCCGGCCCGGCCGCAGACCGGCGGCAATCCTCCGGCAGCGGCGAACGGAGCGAACGGAGCCTCGGCGGAGGCACCGCCTGCCGAGGCAGGAGAGCGTGCCCGTCCGACTCCCGAGCAGATGCGGCAGATGCGCGAGCAATTCGAGAAAATGACGCCCGAGGAACAGGAAAAGGCGCGTCAGGAGATGCGGGCCCGCCGCGGCGGGCAGGGCGGCGGCGGCAGGCCACCGCGCGAGGGCGGTGCTCCGCGCGAGGGCGGCGCCCCGGGCGGGGGTGCGCAGGAATGAACGGGCCGGCGGACAACATCGCGGTTCATGTGCAGGATTTGCACAAGGTCTACCGCATGGGCACCCAGGAGGTGCGCGCCCTGGACGGGGTGACCGCCTCCTTCGCGAAGGGGAGTTTCTGGGCCATCATGGGGCCGAGCGGCTCCGGCAAGAGCACCATGCTCAATCTGCTGGGCTGCCTGGACCGCCCCACCACGGGCAGTTACTTCCTGGACGGCAAGGACGTGAGCCAGCTCGAAGACGACGAACTGAGCGACATCCGGCTGAAATATCTCGGCTTCATCTTCCAGAGCTTCAATCTGATTCCCCAGCTCACGGTCGAGGAGAACATCCAGTTGCCCCTCTACTATCTCGGCTGGGACCCGGAGGACAGCGCCGCCCGCGCCCGCGAGCTGGCCGCGCGGGTGGGGCTCGAGGACCGGCTGGGGCATCGTCCCCGCGAGCTGTCCGGCGGCCAGCAGCAGCGGGTGGCCGTGGCCCGCGCCCTGGCCAACGATCCGGTCTTCCTCCTGGCCGACGAGCCCACCGGCAACCTGGATTCGGCCACGGGCGAGGAGATCATGGCCCTGCTC
>LVAZ01000378.1 GCA_001603055.1 Victivallales bacterium Lenti_02 | reverse complement strand
GAGGTCGGGGCGGGCGGCGAGCGCCCGTTCGATCTGGGCGTCCAGGTCGGGCAGGTGGTTCGGCGGGGCCTCGTCGGCGGGGACGGGTTGGAGGTCGGCGGGGAGTTCGGCCCGGGGGAGGGCCATGAGTTCGGCGAGGACGGTACCGGCGAGGCGGAAGCCGCGTTCGGCGGCGAGGCGGGTGGTTTTGGCCTGGATGGTGCGGATGCGGAAGTTGAGGACGGTGGATTCGGCGACCTGTTCGGCCTGGTAGCGCTTGAGGGCGTCGGTGTGGAGGTTCTCGTTGAACTCCTGGTCGCGGGTGGCGATGAGCATGTTTTCGCGGGCGAGCTGGGCCTGATGGAAGGCGACGGTGACGGCCTTGAGGATGAGGCGCTCGGCTTCCTTGCGTCCCTCCTCGGCTCCGAGCACGCCTTCCTTGGCGGCGGCGTGGGTCGCCTCGCGGGCGAAGCCGTTGAAGAGCAGCCAGGAGCCTTGGATGCCGAAGGTGTACTGGTCGAAGGCGAGGTCGCCGATCCGTTCGGGGAAGTCGTCGCTGTGCTGGCGGATGTCGAGCTGCTGATAGCCGGCGTTGGCGGCGACGGTGGGGAGAAAGGCGGAGCGGGCCTGGGCCAGGCGGGCCTCGGCGGCGCGGATGCGCTCGGCGGCCTCGACGATGCCGGGGTTGTTTTCGAGGGCCAGTTCGCGGGCGCGGGGCAGGGTAAGCCCGGCGGCGGGCAGCGCGGCGGCGGCGAAGAGCAGGAGGAGAGGCAGTCGTTTCATGGAGCTTCCCTATACGCAGGTGGGGTCGGCGGGGATGCGGTAGAACAGGGTGTAGAACAGGGGCACGACGACGAGGGTGAGGACGGTCCCCGCGAGCAGCCCGCTCATGATGGTGGCGGCCATGCCCGAGTAGAAGGGATCGAATATCAGCGGGGTCATGCCGAGGATGGTGGTGCCCGAGGCCATCAGCACGGGGCGCATGCGGCTGACCGCCGAATCTAGGACGGCCCGGTAGGGGGCCTTCCCCGCCGCCAGGTCGATGGCGATCTGGTCGATCAGGACAATGGCGTTTTTGATGAGCATGCCGGAGAGTCCGAGGAAGCCGAGGATGGCCATGAAGCCGAAGGGGATGCGGAAGAGCAGCAGGCCCCAGGTCACGCCGATGATGGCCAGCGGCACGCAGAGGAAGATGATGAAGGGCCGCCGGATCGAGTTGAACAGGGCGATGATGATGACGAACATGCCGAGCAGGCAGACCGGGAAGGCTTTGCGCAACGGGTCCCGCCCTTTTTCGGACTGCTCGTATTCGCCGCCCCATTCCAGGCTGTAGCCGGGGGGGAGGGGAATGGCCGCGAGTTTGGGCCGGAGGCGCTGGAAGAGCGGGTCGGCCAGGCCGGACCGGGGGTTGCACTGGACGGTGACGACCCGTTGGCGGTCGCGGCGGCGGATGACGGGGGGCTCCCATTCGGTGCGGATTTCGCTTGCCACCTGGCGGAGGGGGAGATGCTGGTTGAGGAGGGGGCTCCAGACGGGCACGTCGCGGATGTCCTCGGGCGAGCGGCGTTCGCTTTCCGGCGCGCGGGCCAGAATGGGGAGGAGGTCGTTGCCCTCGCGGTAGAGGCCGACGGGGATGCCGTTGTAGGTCCATTGCAGGGCCTGGGCGAGGGCGTTGCGGGTGATGCCGGTGCGCCGGGCCTGGGCTTCGGAGAAGACGGGGCGGATGACCTTGACGGGGGTGCGCCAGTCGTCGCGGAGGTTGGCGGTGTCCTCTTCGCGCATGATGGCCTTGGCCTCTTCGGCGAGACGGCGCAGGACGGCGATGTCGGGGCCCCGGAAACGGGTTTCGATGCGGTAGCTGACGGGCGGGCCGTTCGCGAAGCGGAGCGCGCGATATTCGGCCTCGACGAGGGTTTGGTCGAGATGGTCCTGGATGGTATGGAGAAGGGGGGAAATCCGGCGGTAGTCGTCGACCTCGACGACGATCTGGGCGTAACTGGGGTTGGGGGTTTCGGAATTGTAGGGGAGGATGAAGCGGAGTGCGCCCTCGCCGACGAAGGCGGTGGTGGCGGTGACGCCCGGCAAGCCGGCGAGGAACGTCTCGATGCGGGCCACGTCCGCGGCGGTCTGCTCGATGTGGCTGCCCTCCGCGCGCCAGTAGTCCACGAAGAACTGGCGGCGGGTGGAGTCGGGGAAGAAATACTGGTCCACGAAGCCGAATCCGTAGAGGGAGACGGCGAGGGCGGCGAAGGTGATGGCCAGGGTCGCCCAGCGCCAGCGCAGGGTGCCGTGGAGGAGGCGGCGGTAGACGCGGAACATGGGACGGTCGTAGGGATCGGCCATATGGACGTCGGGGATGCGGAGGAACCAGACGCAGAAGAGGGGGGTGATGGTGACGGCCAGCACCCAGCTCAGGCCGAGCGAGATGGCCATCACGTAGAAGAGGCTGCGGCAGAATTCGCCGACGTCGCCGGGGGCGAAGCCGATGGCGGCGAAGGCGAGGATGGCGACCAGGGTCGCGCCGAATAGGGGCCACTGGGTGTCGCGCACCACGTCCCGCGCGGCGGCCTTGCGGCTTTCGCCCTTCTCGACCCGGATGAGGATGCCGTCGGCCACCACGATGGCGTTGTCCACGAGCATGCCCAGGGCGATGATGAGGGCGCCGAGCGAGATGATCTGGAGGTCGATGTCCGCCAGCCACATGGCGACGAAGGTGCCAAGGATGGTGAGGACCAGAATCGCCCCGATCAGCAGGCCGCTCTGCCAGCCCATGAAGAGCATGAGCAGGATGATGACGATGGCGACGGCCTGGAGCAGGTTCGAGACGAAGGTGTTGACCGCTTCGGAGACGTTCTCGGACTGGTAGTTGATGGGGTTCAGCTCGACGCCGACGGGGCGGTTGGGTTCGAGTTCGGCCAGGCGTTCGCGGATGGCTTCGCCCATGACGATGACGTTGCCGCCGTCGACGGTGGAGATGCCGAGTCCGACGGCGGGTTTGCCGTTGTGGCGCATGATGCTGGCGGGCGGATCGAGGTAGTCGCGGCGGACGCTGGCCACGTCGCGCAGGCGGACCAGGCTGCCGGGGCCGCCGATGAGCAGGTCGCCGATCTGCTCCTCGGAGGCGAAGTCGCCGGTGGGGGTGATGCGCAGATACTCGTCGCCCAGCCGCGCCCGGCCGCTTTCGACCACCAGATTCTGGGCTTGCAGGGTGCCGAAAATCGCCTGCGGGGAAAGGCCGAGGGCCGCGATTCTGGCCCGGTCCATCTCGACGTAGATCGCCTCGCGGCGCACCCCCCAGAACTGGATGCGGGCCACGTCCTGGCAGAGCAGCAGCTCGCGCTTGAGGTCGTCGGCGTAGTCCTTGAGTTCGGCGTAGGAATAGCCCTCGCCGGTGATGGCGAAGAAGATGCCGAAGACGTCGCCGAAGTCGTCGTTGACCAGGGACGGTCCCGCGCCCGGCGGCAGATAAGCCTGGGCGGCGCCCACCTTGCGGCGGAGTTCGTCCCAGACCTGGGGCAGTTCCCGGCCGCTGTAGCGGTCCTTGATGTCGACGTAGATGACCGAGCGCCCCTCCTGGGAGAGGGAGCGGATTTCCTTGAGCTGGCCGAGCTGCTGGATGGCCTCTTCGAGGATGTCGGTCACTTCCTCCTCGACCTCGGTCGAGCTGGCCCCCGGATAGGGGGTTATGACCAGGGCGGTCTTGATGGTGAAGTTGGGGTATTCGAGCCTCCCGAGCAGGGTGTAGGCGAGCAGGCCCGCCCCGGCGAGCAGGATGGTCAGCACCACCATCAGGGTGCGTTTGCGAAGGGCGAATGCGGCTGGATTCATGGGCGGAGGGCTCCGGGAGGGGCTAGGGCAGGGGGCGGACGGGGGTGTGCTCGGTGATGAAATGGGCGCCGCCCACGACCACGCGCTCGCCCACCTCGAGTCCCGAGCGCACGAGCATGTCCCCGGAGCCGGCCAGCCCGCCGCAGACGACGGCGCGGCGCTGGGGGCGTTCGGCTCCTTCCGGCAGCACCCAGACGAAGGGTTCGCCCGCGCCGTTTTCGAGCACGGCCTGGGCCGGGACCGTGAGCAGGTCCCCGTCGTCCGCGGCGTTTTCGCGGGGGCGGCGGCTGACTTCGGCGGTCATGCCGGGCAGGAGGTTCGCGTCCTTGGGCGGCACCAGCGAGAAGGTCACCGCATAGGTCCGGGTGCTGGGGTCCGCCTCGGTCGAGAACTCCTTGAGCGAGGCCGGGAAGGTCCGCCCCGGCAGGGCGGGGAAGCGGGCCAGCGCCTGGAACCGCCGCCAGTCGGTTTCATGGACCAGCTCGATTTCCGGGACGTTGACCACGATTTCCAGCTCGTCGATGGCATGCATGGCCAGGACGGTCTGGCCGGGGGCGACCATTTCATGGTTTTCGGCGAACTGGCTCACGACCACGCCGGCGAAGGGGGCGCGCAGTTCGGTGTCGGCGAGCTGGTCGCGGGCGGTCTGGAGGCTGGTTTCGAGACCGCGGATGTTGGCCCTGGCGGCGGCGATGTCCTCGGCGCGGGCGCCGGCCCTGGCCTTGGCCAGTTCCTGTTCGAGTTTGACGACATTGGCGGCGGCGACCGAATGGGCGCTCTCGGCCTGGTCGAAGTCGGCCTTGGGGATGACCTTGTCCGCGTACAGCCTGCGGGCGCGGTCGAGATCCAGGCGGGCGTTGGCCAGGCGGGCGCGGTCGGCCTCGAGTTTGGCGTCGAGGACGGCGATGTCCTCGGCGCGGTCGCCGCGCTCCATGGCATCGAGGCGGGCGCGGGCGGCTTCGAGCTGGCTTTCGGCGCCGACCACGCGGGCTGCGAAGTCGCGCGGGTCGATCCGCATCAGGAGCGCGCCCGCGGGG
>LVAZ01000039.1 GCA_001603055.1 Victivallales bacterium Lenti_02 | reverse complement strand
CTCTAACGGTATGCTAACAATTCCCGCCGGGTTCCTCCCCCCGCGCCGGGGGGGGGGAGGGAAAAACCGTCCGGAATCTTGTCCCCGGCACTTTCAACCGCGCCCGGACCCGCTATGGTTCCGGCGCGGGCATCGCCCGCCTGTACCGGTTCCCTGTTCAGCCCTGGCATTCACGAGGAGCAGACCATGGCCACCGTACCCCGCCCCGCCCCCGTCCAAGCCGACATCGACTGGTTCCTGCGCGACCGTTTCGGCATGTTCATCCACTGGGGCACCTACGCCCTCGCCGCCCGCCACGAGTGGGTCAAGAACCGCGAGGCGATTCCCGACGAGCAGTACCAGAAGTATTTCGACTACTTCGATCCCGACCTCTACGATCCCCGCGAGTGGGCGCGCCTGGCCCGCGAGGCCGGCATGAAGTACTTCGTCATCACCACCAAGCACCACGAGGGCTTCTGCCTCTTCGACAGCCAGTACACCGACTACAAGGCCACCAACACCCCCTATGGCAAGGACCTCATCGCTCCCATGGTCGAGGCCTTCCGCGCCGAGGGTCTCAAGGTCGGCTTCTACTATTCCCTGATCGACTGGCACCACCCGCACTATCCCATCGACCGCATCCATCCCATGTACAAGCGGATGACTCCCGACCAGGTCAAGGAGGCCAACAAGACCCGCGACGTCGCCATCTACCGCGAGTATCTGCACAACCAGGTGCGCGAGCTGCTCACCAACTACGGCGAGGTCGCCTACCTCTTCTTCGACTTCTCCTATCCCGGCAACGACGCCCACGGCATTCCCGGCAAGGGCCGCGAGGACTGGGGCAGCGAGGAATTGGTCAGAATGATGCGCTCGCTCCAGCCGAAGATCATCATCAACGACCGCCTGAACCTGCCCCTCGACCAGCCCGACGTGCACACCCCCGAGCAGTTCCAGCCGCGCGGCTGGGTCGAGAAGGACGGCAAGCCCGTCTTCTGGGAGACCTGCCAGACCTTCAGCGGCTCCTGGGGCTACCACCGCGACGAGAACACCTGGAAGAGCCCCGAGCAGCTCGTCCAGATGCTGGTCAACACCGTCAGCACCGGCGGCAATCTGCTGATGAACGTCGGCCCCACCGCCCGCGGCACCTTCGACTGCCGCGCCAAGACCGCCCTCAAGGCCTACGGCGACTGGCTCGCCGTCAACGGCCGCTCGGTCTACGGCTGCACCATGAGCGAGTTCGCGGCCCCCGACGGCTGCCGCTTCACCCAGAACGGCAAGCGCCTCTACCTGCACATCTACAACTGGCCCTTCCGCCATCTCCATCTCGACGGTCTGGCGGGCAAGGTGGCCTACGCCCAGTTCCTCCACGACGCCAGCGAAATCCACTTCAAGGAAAGCGGCGCGCCCGTCCATTCGGCCCTGGAGGAGAAATGCGAGGGCAACGTGCTCACCCTCGATATCCCCGTGCTCAAGCCCAATGTCGTCGTGCCCGTCGTCGAGCTGTTCCTGAAATAGCGCCCGGCCGGCCCGGCGGGACGGTTTTCCGCCGGGCCGGTTCGGATCAGGCCTCGACCGCGCGCCCGGTGCGGGCGGATTCGTAGATGGCGTCGGTGATGCGCATCATGGTCAGGGCCTGTTCGAGGCCGGTGGCGGGCGGGCGGCGCTCGCGGATGGCGAGGGCGAAATCCTCGATCACCAGGCGGTTGCCGCCGGGGCCGGTGTCCCTGCCCTCCCAGAGCACGGTCTCGGTGACCCCCTTGTCGGTCTCGCCGCGGTCGAGGACCAGGCGGCGCTCGTCGGTGTTGAGCATGCCCAGATGGAGCGCGCCCTCGCTGCCGCTGATCTGCCAGGCCATCTCGCTGCGCTGGGGCAGGAACTCGCCGCGCTCGAGGGTGAGGACCATGCCGTCCTCGCCGAGGACGAAGGCGCTGTACCAGGCCTCGGCGTCGGACTCGGGGGCGATGTGGCAGCGGAAGGCGGGCACGCAGGGCCAGGTCTGGGCCAGCACGGTTTTCGGGCGGAAGGCCCAGCCCACCGTGCCCAGAATGTAGTCCAGGTCGTAGCAGCTCCAGTTGGTGAGAATGCCGCCCGCGTTCAGGCAGAAGGACTCGCGCCAGGGCGGCGGCTCGTTCCCCGCCTTGCCCGGACCCGCCGCCAGCAGCGCCCGCACATGCAGGCGGCGCAGCTCGCCCAGCACCCCGGAATTGACGGTTTCGCGGGCCTTGAGGGCGGATTCGTAGAAGCGGAACCGGCACGACAGGCAGGCCACCACCCGGTCGCCCCGCCGCTCCATCAGGGTGCGCACCTCGCGGGCGTTGTTGGCCACCGGCTTCTCGGTGAGCACATGCTTGCCCCGGGCCAGGGCGTGCAGCCCCATCGCCGTGCGCGTGCCGGCGGGAAAGGCGATGAGCACGGCCTCGACCTCGGGGTCCTGGTCGAGCAGGTCGCGCCCGTCCTCGTAGACCCGGGGAACTCCCTGCTCCCTGGCCCACTCCCGGCGGGAAACCCGCAGATCGGCCGCGGCGACCACCTGGACCAGCTCGCTGGCCATGGCGTCCCGCAGGTTCACCGAACCAATCACCCCGCAGCCAATGATGCCCAATTTCACCGGTTCCATTGCGCGTTCCTCGTTCGGATCTGGTTCCACACGGTGGGCGGCCGGCCGCCCGGCCCGCCGCCGATGCGTCCCGGAAAGGTAGAGCGGCGCGTCCCCGTTGCAAGAAAACGCGCAAGCCGGCCAATGTGGAAGTATGGTAGACGCACACGTCGCCCGGGAACGCGGTTCCCGGCGTGCAGCCGATTATTCGCGGCCGGTCCGCCGGTCCGGAACCATATGGGACGGTTGTCGCATGGATTATCTCTACCACGTCGAAGTGGCCCCCGGGCTGGGCTACGACTGTATTGCCGAAGAGGGCTTGAAGCTGGTGCCGGGCGATCTGGTCGTCGTCCAGTGCGAACGCTACCAGGACTACGCGAAGGTCTCCGTGTGCCATGACGCGGAAGGCCCCGTGGTGCCCGAGAAGATGGACGCCCTGACCGAGGAAACCAACAAGGGGCGGCACGTCGAGGGGCACCGGGTGCCGAAGGTCATCCGCCGGGCCCAGCCGGAGGACCAGGAGAAAGCCCAGCGCATCGAGCAGACGGCCCGGACCATGGCCGAGCAGGCCAACGAGCGCATCGCGGCCCACCGGCTGGACATGAAGCTGGTGCACACGCACTTCTCCTTCGACGAGCGGCTGGTGATCTTCCAGTTCGCCGCCGAGGGGCGGATCGATTTCCGGGAGTTGCTGCGCGACCTGTCCCATGTCCTCCGCACCCGGGTCGAGCTGCGCCAGGTCGGCGTGCGCGACGAAGCCGCCCTGCGCGGCGGCATCGGCGTCTGCGGCCGCCCCTTCTGCTGCGCCACCTTCCTGAAGCGCTTCAGCAGCATCAGCGTGAAAATGGCCAAGGTGCAGGGCCTCTCGCTCAACCCCCTCAACATCTCCGGCGCCTGCGGCCGGCTCAAGTGCTGCCTGCAGTACGAGTATTCCCAGTACCGGGACGATCTGGCCGAGGAGAAACGGCGGCGCAACGAAGGCTGCCAGGGTGCCTGCGCCGGGTGTGCCGGACACGGAGACGAGGACGCCGACGCCCCGGAGGAGACCGGGCGCGAGGAGCGGAACCCGCAGCGCGAGCGCGAACGCCCGCCCCGGCCCGAACGCGAGCGCCAGCCCCGGCCCGAGCGGCAGGAATCCCGGCGCCAGGAACGCCCGCCCAGGCGCGAGGAGCAGCCGGCCCCGCGCGAGGAGCGGCCGGCCCCAGCCGGACCCGGCGCGGAACCGGCCGCTGGAACCGGCGACGCGGCGGCGGGCGAGGGCGGCAGCCGCCGCNNGCGGGAACCAGTCCCCTCCCGCCGGGCAGGGTGATGGCGAATGACGTCCCCGCGGCCCCAATTCGCGGCCCTGGCCCGCTGGTATGCGGCCATTCTGCTTTTTCTGGCCCCCCTCAAGTTCGGCGGCGTGATCGGCCTGGGCGACGAGGCCTCGTTCCCGCTGGACGGCTGGCAGTGGGCGTTCTTCGTCTGGCCTCCCTTTCTCATGTCCTTTCTGGCCGCTCTCGGTTATGCGCTGGCCTTGCTGGCCCATCCCGCGCCGGTGGCGGGGCGGGGCCGCTGGCCGGTGCTGGCCTGGACGGTCCTCGCCTTTGCGGTCCTGCCTGGCCTGGTCCGGACCACGGAGTGGGACTACGCCCTGTTTTTCGTCTCCCACCTGGCTTCGGCGGCGGTCTTCGCGCTGGCGGTCCGGCAGTTGCTGGCCCACGATCCCGCCGCCCGGCCGCTGCTGGCGGCGGCTCTGGCGGCGGCGACCTTCTGGTGCGGCATTGGCGGTCTGCGCCAGCGTTTCGGGGGTCTCGCGGAATTCCAGGCGGTCGCCGAGGAGATGGCCGCCGCCCAGGGCCGGGCCCTGGACAGCGGCCTGCTCGAGAAAATGCGCCAGACGCGGGTGTACGGCACCTTCCAGATTGCCAATCTCTATGCCGCCCATCTGATTCTGGTCGCTCCCCTCATGCTGGTCCTGCTCTGGCGGGCGGGGGGGCGCTGCGAACCCGCCCGCGTGTCCCGGCCCCTGCTGGCCGGCCTGGGCGCGGCGCTCTTTCTCGGCCCGCTCTACTGGAGCGGCAGCCGGGGGGCGGTGCTTGGTCTGGGGGGCGGTCTGGCGCTGGGCGCGCTGGCTCTGCCCGCCCTGCGCCGCTGGCGGATTCCCATTGTCCTGCTGGCGATAGTCCTCGGGCTCGGCCTCATGTTCGCGGTCGGCCGGGGCCGCGATCTGCTGTCCGCCTCGTCGCGCCTGCAGTACTACCGGAGCGCCGGGATCATGTTCCGCGCCCACCCGCTGCTGGGCGCGGGTCTGGGCGAATTCTTCCCCCACCACCTCCGCCTGCGGCCGCTCGGCTCCGAGCCGACCCGCATGCCGCACAGCTTCCCGGTCGGCGTCGCGGCCCAGGCCGGCCTCCCGGCCGGTCTCGCCGCGCTGGCCTGCCTGCTCATTCCCCTCTGGCTGGCCCTCCAGGAGGACGCCGAACGGCGGCCCGAACGGCTGGCGGTCATCGTCGGCCTCGGGGCCTGGTCGCTCCATTCCGTGATCGACCTCAACATCCAGGTTCCGGGCACCGTGCTGACGGCGGCCTGCCTGCCCCTGCTGGCCCTGCGCGACGGCCCGGCGGCAGGCCCGCCGCCGGGTTCCCTGCGGTTGCAGGCCGGGGAAAGAGTCGCGCAGCTTCTGCTGGCGGCAGTCGCCCTGGCGGGAATCTGGCGGCTGCCCGGCGAGCATGCCTTCCAGCAGTTCGACCACGCCGTGCAGACCCAGCAGCCCCTCCCCCGGGTCTGGGAACGGGGCCGGAAGGCCGCTCGGCTGCTGCCCACCAACAGCAATCCCGACCGCATTCTGGCCCAGGTCGCCGAGGCGACCGGCAACGGCCCCGGCGCGGTGGAGGCCTACGAGCGGGCCGTGCGCCGCTCCCCCCATCGGGCCGCCCTCTGGGCCGGTCTGGCCCGCGCCCGTCTCGCCGCGGGAGACCTCGAGGGGGCGGGCGGCGCCATCGCCCTCGCCGTGGAGTGGAATCCGGGCTTCCCCCGCTACCAGGCCCACCAGGCCATGATCCGCGCCCTGCGGACCGCCGCCTCCCCCGCGCCGGAACAGGCCGCCCTGGTCGCCGCCGCCCTGGCCGCCGACTATCATCTGGATGCAATGGACGACACGGCGGCCATGACGGTGCGCATCGCCTGGCCTGCCGACCTGCCCCCGCCCAAGGTCCCCCTGGACCGGCTCGCCGCCTGGCTGGCCCCCCACGCAGGCGTATTTCCCGACGGCAGCCTGCCCGTGCGTTTCCATGCGCGCGCCGCATGGACGAATGCCAACTGAGGCGCTATCCTACCGGTACGCCAAGGAGTAGCGAAACAAGGCCCGATCGTGACACCGCTCCACCCGATACTCGTCCTCAACGGACCCAATCTGCAATTGCTGGGCATGCGCAAGCCCGAGGTCTACGGCAGCCGTTCCCTGGCCGACATCGAGGAGCGGCTCCGCAAACTGGCCGGGGAGCTGGGCGTCGCCGTGGAATGCCTCCAGAGCAATCACGAGGGCGATCTGGTGGACTGGATCGGCACCGCCCCCGGCCGCTTCGCCGCCATCCTCCTCAATCCCGGCGCCTACACCCACACCAGCGTCGCCATCCGCGACGCCATCGAGGCGGTCGGCCTGCCCGCCGTCGAGGTGCATATTTCCAACATCCACGCCCGCGAGGAATTCCGCCACCGGTCCCTGATCGCCCCGGTCTGCCTGGGACAAATCTGCGGCATGGGCACGCTCGGCTACGAACTGGCCCTGCGGGCGCTCGCGGCTCATCTGCGCCAAAACCAAGCACAAGGATAGAAGCATGAACACCGATGCAAGCCACCTGGAGTTCCTGGCCAAGCTGATGGCCGACTACGACCTGAGCGAAATCAGCATCGACGAGGCGAACGGCAAGCTGCGTCTCCGCCGCGGCGGCGCCATCGAGTTCGAGGCCATGCCCCCGGCCGCCGTCCCCGTCCATGCCGCCGCCGCGCCCGCCGCCGCCGCGCCCGCCGCGCCCGC
>LVAZ01000377.1 GCA_001603055.1 Victivallales bacterium Lenti_02 | reverse complement strand
GCCGAAGCCCACGCCGAGCAGGTAGAGCGCCAGGCGCAGCACGTAGGTGTCCACCCGCCACAGCCCGCCAGGCCCGGCGATGTCCCGCAGGCTGGTCGCATGGAAGGAATTCACCAGCGGGGAGTAGACCACCGCCAACCGTTCCCCGCCGTACTCGATGCCCTCGCGCCAGCCCATGTGGGGCTGCGGCTGCGGCACACGGCCCTGGTAGAAATAGGGGACCGGTTCGCCGAACGGCACCTGCATCCCCGGCGGCAGCACCCCGCTCCGCCCCTCGGTCACCGTCCCGAACAGGGCGAGATGGAGCCAGGCCAGAAAACGGAACAGAAACCAGGCGGCCACCAGCAGACCCGCCGGCTGGGCCGGGCTGGAAAAACGGCGTTTGGGTTCGCTGGCGACCGTGTCCATGGGCTAGGCCAGCTTGCGGAAACGGGCGATGAGGGTGTTGGTGCTGCTGTCGTGCTTCAGCTCGGGCAGCTTGGCCGCCTCGATCTCCGCCAGCACCTTCTGCGCCAGCACCTTCCCCAACTGCACCCCCCACTGGTCGAAGCTGAAGACGTTCCAGATGACCCCCTGCACGAAAATCCGGTGCTCGTAGAGGGCCATCAGCGCTCCCATGGTATGGGGGTCGAGCTTGGCGGCGAGCAGGGTGTTGGTGGGCCGGTTGCCCGCGAAGGTCTTGTGCGGAACCAGCTCGGCCGGAGTCTTCGGGAAGGTGGCGGGCACCTCCTCGGCGGGCAGGCCGAAAGCCAGGGCCTCGGTCTGGGCGAAGAAATTGGCCATCAGCTTGGCGTGGTGCCCGCCCACCGGGTTCTGCGACTGGCAGAAGCCGATGAAGTCGGCGGGGATCAGCTTGGTCCCCTGGTGGATGAGCTGGTAGAAGGCGTGCTGGCCGTTGGTTCCCGGCTCGCCCCAGATGACCGGCCCGGTCTGCCACGCCACCGGCCGGCCGTCCTTGCCGACGGACTTGCCGTTGCTCTCCATGTCCACCTGCTGGAGATGGGCGGAAAAACGGTGGAGATATTGGTCGTAGGGCAGAATCGCGTGGCTCTCGGCCCCGAAGAAGTTGTTGTACCACACCCCGAGCAGGGCCAGAATGACGGGCAGATTCTCCCCGAACGGCGCCGTGCGGAAATGCTCGTCCATCTCCCGCGCCCCCCCGAGCATGGCCAGGAAATTCTCCGGCCCGATGCCGAGCATGGTCGCCAGGCCGACGGCCGACCACAGGCTGTAGCGCCCGCCGACCCATTCCCAGAAGCCGAACATGTTGGCCAGATCGATGCCGAAGGCCCGCACCTCGGCCGCCGCCGTCGAGACGGCCACGAAATGCTTGGCCACGGCCGCGCCGCCCAGGGACAGGGCCAGCCAGTTCCGCGCGGACTCGGCATTCGCCATGGTCTCCTGGGTGGTGAAGGTCTTCGAGCAGATGATGAACAGCGTCTCCGCCGGGTCCATGCCCCGGAGGGTCTCCGCCAGATGGGAACCATCCACGTTGGAGACGAACTCGATGCGCAGATCGCGCTGGCTGTAGGCCTTGAGCGCCTCGTAGGCCATCTTCGGGCCGAGATCGCTGCCGCCGATGCCGATGTTCACCACGTTGCGGATGGGCTTGCCGGTCGCCCCGCGCCATTCCCCGGAACGGACCTTGCCGGCGAACTCGACCATCCGGTCCAGCACCTCCCAGACCTTCGCCACCGTGTTGTAGGGAGCGGGCTCGTCCTCGGCGCGGGTGACGATGCTGGCCTGGCGCGCGGCCCGCAGGGCCACGTGCAGCACGGCCCGGTCCTCGGTCCGGTTGATGTGCGCCCCGGCGAACATGTCGTCGATGGCCTGCCGCAGCCCGCAGGCGTCGGCCAGGTCCACCAGCAGGGGCAGCGTCTCGTCGGTGATCCGGTTCTTGGAATAGTCCAGATAAAGGCCGCAAGCCTCGGCCGCATAGCGGGAGCCGCGGCTGGAATCGGCCGCGAAAAGCTCGCGGATATGGCGCTCGCGGACCTGCTCGAAATGGGCGGCCAGAGCCTGCCACTGGGGGAGTTCGTTGCGCTGGATCATGGAAGACGGTCCTTGGCTTGCCGGAACGTGGAGTTGCAGAATGAATAACGCAGCCCGGGCTCGGCCCATTGGCCGCTAGGCGCCGCCCGATTTGTGCTTCAGTTCGCGGAACACCCGCATCGAGCAGAACTTCGGGCCGCACATGGTGCAGAACCGCTCGTCCTTCTCGCCCTTGGCGCAGGCCGGGGACTCGTCGCTCCGCTGGCGCTGCTCGTGCAGGGCCTCGGCCCGCAGTTCGCGGGCCTTGGCGGGATCGAGGGCCAGCTCGAACTGCCGCTCCCAGTCGAAAGCCGCGCGGGCGTCGGAGATGGCGTCGTCGCGGTCGCGCGCGCCGGGCAGCCCCTTGGCGATGTCGGCCGCGTGGGCCGCGATCTTGTAGGCCAGCACGCCGTCGCGCACGTCGCGGGCGTTGGGCAGGCCCAGATGCTCCTTCGGGGTGACGTAGCAAAGCATGGCGGCCCCGTGCATGGCCCCCAGCGCCCCGCCGATGGCCGAGGTGATGTGGTCGTAGCCCGGCGCGCAGTCCGTCACCACCGGCCCGAGAATGTAGAAGGGCGCGTCGTCGCAGAGTTCCTGCTCGCGCCGCATGTTCATCTCCACCTCGTGGAGCGGAATGTGCCCCGGTCCCTCGACCATGGCCTGGACGCCCGCCGCCCGGCTCCGCGCCACCAGCTCGCCCAGCACGGAAAGCTCCGCGAACTGGGCCTCGTCCGAGGCGTCGGCCAGACAGCCGGGCCGCAGACCGTCGCCCAGCGACAGGGTCACATCGTATTCCCGGCAGATGTCCAGAATGCGGTCGAAATGGGTGTAGACCGGATTCTCGGCGTTGTTCGCCTCCATCCAGCGGGCGGTGATCGCGCCGCCGCGGCTGACGATCCCCAGCTTGCGCTTGAGGGCCAGCGGCACATGCGCCCGCAGCAGACCGCCGTGCAGGGTCATGTAGTCCACCCCCTGCCGGGCCTGCTTCTCGATCACCTCGAGCAGCAGCTCGGGAGTGATCTGGTTGGTGTCCTCCACATGGCAGGCGGCCTCGTAGACCGGCACCGTGCCGATGGGCACGCGGCTGTGGGCGATGATCGCCTCGCGAATCCGGTCCACGTCATCGCCCGTGCTCAGGTCCATCACCGTGTCCGCCCCGTAGCGGACGGCGGTTTCGAGCTTGGCCAACTCGCCGCAGATGTCGCTGGTGAGACTGGAGTTGCCGATGTTGGCATTGATCTTCACGGACAGGGCGCGGCCGATGCCGATGGGATCGAGGGCGGCATGGTTGCGGTTGGCAGGAATCACGACCCGCCCCCTCGCCACCAGGTCGCGCAGCCGGTCCGCCGCGCAGTGCTCCTTGGCGGCCACCGCCTCCATGGCCGGGGTTACGCGCCCCGCCCGGGCGGCTAGGATCTGGGTCTGGAAGGGCTCGTTCATGGCCCGGAAAACTCCGTTGGTTGGCAGAGGTTGGAAAGCCGTCTACTTTAGCCTCCTTCGCGCCTGGCGCAATTCGGACTTGACAGCCTGCGGACGGCATGGCATCGTCAGGGGCCGTCGGTTTCTTTTTCCGGAGTCCGCCATGCCTCGCCACGCCCAGCCATTCACCCTTTCGGATATCGGCCAGCCGCCCGACGAGACGCTATGACGCGACACCGCCTTGCCATCCTCGGCTTCGTCCTCGCCCTGCCCTGTTTCGGCACGGGCGGTTTGGCCGCGCGCCTCACCGGCCCCATCGCCACCAATCCGGGCACCCCGAAAGCGGTCTGGGGACAGGTGGCCGGGCAGCGGGCGCTGCATCTCGAATGCCCCTTCGACAAAACCAGCGCCCAGCGCTGCTTCTGGGACCTCCCGGTGCGGCTCGACCTGCGCGACGCCGTCGGCCTGCGCCTGGTGCTCCGCTGCGCCGACCCCGCTCCGGTCGCCCAGTTCAACGTCTATATCCGCAGCGACGGCGTCTGGCACGCCGCCAGCTTCTCGCCCCGGGGCACCGGCCAATGGGAGCAAATCCAGATTCTCAAATCCGCCACCCGCCCCGAAGGCACCTCCAAGGGGTGGGGGCAGGTGGACTGCATCCGGCTGGCCGCCTGGCGCGGGGAAAACCGGGCCACCAGCATGCAGCTCGCCGACCTCCAGACCATCGCCGGCAGCCCCACCGTGGCCATTCTGCGCGGCCGGGGCGAAACCACCTATGCCGCCCGCATCGCCACCGCCCTCAAGGAATTCGGCATCCTCCCCAATCTGATCGACCAGGCCGACGCCACCGCCGCCCGCCTCCAGGCCTACGACGTGCTGTTCGTGCCCTTCCTCCCCAATCCCGACCCGGCCACCGAAAACGCCCTGCTGGCCTACATCCGCAACGGCGGGCATCCGATTGTCTTCTACAACCTGCCGGAACGCCTGCTGGAGGCCCTGGGCTTCGCCGCCGGCACCTATCTCGCGGCCAGCAGGCTTCCCGGCGGCCTGGGCGGCGTGGTCTTCCAGGGCAATGCCCTGCCCGGCGCGCCGGAACGCTTCATCCAGCATTCCGGCAACATCATGAGCACCCCCCCGAAAGCCGGCCAGGTGGCGGCCTGGTGGGCGGACAGCGCGGGGAACCTCACCAGCCACCCCGCCATCCTGCTCACGGACCGAGGGGCATGGATGACCCATGTCTTCCAGGGCCAGGACCCGCGCGAAGGTCCCCGCGCCCTGCTCGCCCTGGCCGGACGCTATTCCCCCGAACTCTGGCGCACCGCCACCCTGGCCCGCCTGTCCGACGCGCCGCGGAACATCGGCGCCGACGACATGTCCGCCGTGGTCCGGGACTTCCAGCAGGCCCCGCCCAAGGCCCAGGCACTGGTCCAGCAGGCCGTGGTCGCCCATAATCAGGCCATCCGCGACCTCGGGGCGCGGCGCTACCTGGCGGCCATCGACCAGGCCGAAGCCTGCCGGAAGTTTCTGGTCGCCGCCGTGCTGGCCCAGACCCAGGCGCCAGCGGGCGAATTCCGCGGCGTCTGGTGCCACCGGGACTACGGCATCCAGGGCTGGACCTGGGAGCAGAGCGCCCAGCGTCTGGCCAGCCTCGGCTTCACCGCCATTTTCCCCAACGTGCTCAGCGCGGCCAGCGCCGGCTACCCCAGCGATGTGCTGCCGCCCACCAAGGCCTGCCGCGAAAGGGGAGACCAGCTCGCCGCCTGTCTGGCCGCCTGCAAACCCCGGGGCATCCAGGTGCATGCCTGGATGCTCTGTCTCAGCCTGGGCACCGAGGGTGCGGCCCGGACCAGTGTGCTCGCCGGAGCGGGCCGTCTCCAGACCAATTCCGCCGGCGCCACCACCCCCTATCTCTGCCCCACCCATCCCGCCAACATCGAACTGCTCCGCGACGCCGTCCGGGAACTCGCCACCCGCTATCCCACCCTGGACGGCATCCATTTCGATTTCATCCGCTACGCGGGCCAGGACTACTGCTTCTGCCCCCACTGCCGCGGCGCCTTCGAGAAACAGCTCGGGAAACGCCTGGCCCAATGGCCGCAGGATGCCCAGACCAGCCACCGCGACCAATGGCTGGCCTTCCGCCGGAGCGCCATCTCCGACCTCGTCAAAACCATGCGCGACACCGCCAAAACCGCCAACCCCTCTCTGGCCATCTCCGCCGCCACCTTCGAGAACTGGCTCACCGCCCGCGACACGGTCGGCCAGGACTGGCAGGTGTGGTGCCGCCGGGGCTGGCTCGACCTGATCTGCCCCATGAACTACACCAAGGAACCGGGTGCCTTCCGCGATACCGTGCTGCGCCAGCAGAACCAGTTGGCCGGGGCGCGCGTCCGCCTGCTCCCCGGCATCGGGCTGTCCAGCTACCGCCTCGAAGCCATGCCCCTGCTCCGCCAGATCGGGGCCACCCGCGAACTGCGCACCGGCGGTTTCATGCTTTTCGAATTCAACGAGGCCGAAGCCACCCAGACCCTGCCCCAGCTTGTCCCCGCCCTCTCCTCACCCTAGCCCGCGAGGTGCCACATGGATGTCCGCCTTGGTCTGCCCGCCGACTATCCCGCCGTCATGGATCGGGTCGCCACCAGCTTCCGCGCCGGCAATCCCGGCCATGCGCTCTTCGAGGACATTTTTCCGGACACCGTGTCCCCCGCCACCATGAACCAATGGCGGCTCGCCTTCCATGAAGGCGAACTGGCCGGAGGCATCCAGCTTGTTCCCCGCCCCCTGCGGCTGGCCGGGCTGGTGGACTTGCCCGCCATGGGGCTCGGCAATGTCTTCTGCCATCCCGCCATCCGGGGCCAGGGAGTGATGAGCGTCCTCCTCCGCCGCTGCCTCGACGACATGCGGCGGGAAGGCATCGCCGTCTGCCTGCTCGGCGGCGACCGCACCCGCTACGGCCATTTCGGCTGGGAACACTGCGGCGGCGACCGCCGCCTTTCCCTCTCCCGCCACGTGAAACGCCACGACCAGTTCCAACCCGCCTCCGTCCTCGACCTGCGCCCCTGGCGCGGGGCCGACGCCGACAGCAGCCGCATGGCCGAAGCCTACCACGCCCTGCCCTACCACTGCGCCCGGCCCGGCAAGTTCACCATCGCCCATCTCGACCGGCCCGGCCAGGTCGTCTGGCTCCGCGACGACCCCGCCGACGGTTTCGCCTACGTCTCCGTGCGCGGCCGCGACATCCTCGAATACGCGGGCGACATCGCCGCTGGCGAGCGCATCCTCCGCTTCCTGCTCGACAGCGGCGAATGGAGCGCCACCATTCCCCCCGAACCGGGTTGCGGTCCCTGGGAGGAACTCCTGCTCGGCTACACCCGCCACTTTACCGTCGCCCCCACCGGCATGGGCTGCGTGATCTGCCTCGCGGAACTGCTCCGCGCCTATCTGCCCCTGCTCGAACGGCGGCTCGCCGACTGGCAGGGCACCTTCGGCATCGCCTGCACCGACGGCGAGGCCGTTTTCCTGGCCGGCATCAAAGACGGGCTGACCATCGCCGAGGGGCCTGCCGCGACAGCGGACATCAGCTTGTCCCGCAACGACCTGGCCCTCCTGCTCTTCGGCCCCTTCCCGCCGCCCCTCGGCAACCTCGCCCACCATCCGGTTCTCCGCCGCGCCTTCCCGCTGCCGCTTCACTGGCAGCCGCTGGCGCACGTGTAGAATCTCAGGCGCGGCGCAGCCAGAGCAGCATCTCCCCGTCCCCCCGGTTGGCCCACATGAAATAGGGAATGGCGGTCAACTGCACCGGATGGGTCCGGGACCAGCCCAGCGGGCGGTACAGTTCCCCGTCCCAGGCGGCAGCGTCCTCCCGCTCGCCCGGCGCCAGGATGACCGGCACCGGCAGGCCCGCGATCTCCGTCTGGACAAGATGGAATTCGGGCGACGGCGCCAGCACCAACTGATTGAGGTCCGGCCCGTTGTCCGCCGCCTCGAAGCAATAGACCAGCGGCCCCCGTTTGAGCGCCACCCGGCCCACATCGTGCCGCACGGCGGGATGCGCCTCGATCTGCTCGACGGGCATGGGCAGGGAAAGCTCGACCTCGTCCCCGGCCCGCCAGACCCGCTCCAGGGTCAGATACCCCTCCACCAGCTTGCCGCAGACCTCGCCGCCATTGACGAGCACCTTGTAGTTCCGCGCCCAGCCGGGCAGCCGCAGGCACAGTTTCGCGCTGGCCGGAGGAACCTGGTCGAGCCGCACCCGGATGGCGCCCCCGAAGGGATAGTCCGTCGCCACGGAGAAACGGCAGTCGGCCCCGGCCCAGACGCATTCGGCACTCGACGAGGCGTAGAGGTGCAGATAGAGCCGGTCCCCGCCGACCCCGTAGAGATAGCCCCCGAGCGAGGCGAACAGACGCGCCAGATTGCTCGGGCAGCAGGCGCAGCCATGCCACTCGGGACGCACCCCCACCAGGCGCGGGCCGCGCGGGTCGAACCGGTAGCCCGCCGGGAAATAGGCGTGGGGATTCACGTAGAATATCCGCTCCCCGTCGAGGGAAACGCCGCTCAGCACGCTGTTGTAGAGGGCCAGTTCCATCACGTCCGCGTACTCGGCCTTGGCTTCGAGCCGCAGCATCCGGCTGGCGAAGAAGACCAGGGCAATCTGGGCGCAGGTCTCGGCGTAGCTGGTCTCGTTGGGCAGATCGTAGTCCACGGTGAACCGTTCGCCCTGGAAACTCGAGCCGACGCCGCCGGTCACGTACATCCGCCGCCGGGTGATGTTGCGCCAGATTTTGCGGCAGGCACCGGCCAGGGCCTGGTCGTTCTCGATCCGGGCCACATCGGCCATCCCCGCGTAGAAATAGCAGGCGCGGACACTGTGCCCCTCGGCGGTGGCCTGCTCGCGGGCGGGGACATGGGCCTGGGCGTTTTCGTAGGTGTCCCGGGGCTTCTCGCCCCGCCGTTTGGCCTCCTCCGCGAAGTAGTTGGGCTGCTGGCCGCGCTGGTTGACGAAATAGGCCGCCAGCCGCCGGTAGCGCTCCTCGCCGGTGGCCGCATGGAGCTTCACCAGAGCCAGCTCGATTTCCTCATGGCCGGGGTAGCCGGGAAGCTGCCCCTCCCCGGTGCCGAAGGTCCGCTCGATGCAGTCGGCGTAGCGGCACATCACCTCGAGAAACGCCCGTTTGCCCGTGCCCTGGAAATAGGCCACGGCGGCCTCCATCAGATGCCCGGCGCAGTACAGCTCGTGCATGTCGCGCAGATTCTTCCAGCGCTGGTCCGGGCAGACCTGCTGGAAGAAGCTGTTCAGATACCCGTCGGGCATCTGGGCCGCCGCCATGTCGTCCACCAGACCGTCGATGACCGCCTCGGTCTCCGGATTCGGCTGGATGGCCAGATCGTAGGCCGCCGCCTCGATCCACTTGGCCACGTCCGAGTCCCAGAACTGGTGGGGGCGCGGCTCCGCACCCTCGCGCCAGGCGAGCTTGAAGGCATCGGCCCGCCCGGTCGCCTTGGTGTGCCGCCAGACGGCCGGAATGGTGGCCTCCCGGTTCACCCGCACCCGCTCGCCCAGAAAGCCGTCGCCGAATTGCACATTCCGCCAGTCAATGGGCTGAAACATCGTGAACTCTCCGTTGTCCATGTGCCAATGCCGGTTAACCTACACCCCGGCCGCAAACGCACCAAGGGGAGAAACCATGTTTGCCGGGGGTTTTAGTTGACTTCCTCCCGGAATTGGTCATATTGCCTCTGTATCTACCATAGGATTGCGCCACGGTGAATGCCAGCCTCCCACAACTGCGACTTAGTAGCCTGCAACCCCGCCTGCCCCTGTAAAGGGCCCGGTTGCAGTCGCCAGTTTGTTTCTTGGCATTCCCTTCCCGACTGGCAACCAGCGAGGTTGCAGGATCACTCCCCGGCCACGGCACCCTGCCTGCGGTGCCTTCCTTCCTATCCGCCTCCCGCCTAACATGGGATTCCCGTTCATGAGCAGTCATTACGCCATACCGAAAACCTTCGCCCCCGCCCAGCGAATGTGGCCCGGCAAAACCATCGACCGCAGCCCCGCCTGGTGCGCGGTCGATCTGCGCGACGGCAACCAGGCCCTGCCCAACCCCATGACCCCCGCCCAGAAATGGCGCTACTTCGAATTGCTGACCGAAATCGGCTTCAAGGAAATCGAGATCGGCTTCCCCTCCGCCTCGGCGGACGATTTCCAGTTCTGCCGGGATCTGATCGAGAAGAACGCGATTCCGGACGATGTGGTCATTTCGGTCCTGACCCAGGCCCGCGAGCATCTGATCCGGCGCACCTTCGAGGCCCTGAAGGGCGTCAAACGGGCCATTGTCCATGTCTACATCGCCACCAGCGACCTGCACATGGGCTTCGTCTTCGGCAAGACCGCCGAGCAGACCAAGGCCATCGCCCTGGAGTCGGTCGCCCTGATCCGCCAACTGGCGGACGCCATGCCGGAGAGCCGGATCGGCCTGGAGTTCTCCCCCGAGGAATTCACCGACACCAATCTGGATTTCGCCGTGGACATCTGCGACTCGGTGATCGACACCTGGAACCCGAAGGCGGGCGAGAAGGTGGTCATCAACCTGCCCGCCACGGTCGAGCGCCATCTGCCCATCCACTACGCCGACATGATCGAGGGCTACATGGCCCGGCAGCGCCGGGGCGATGCCGCCATCATCTCCCTGCACGCCCACAACGACATGGGCAGCGCCGTCGCCGCCACCGAGATGGCCCTGATGGCCGGCGCCCACCGGGTCGAGGGAACCCTCTTCGGCCACGGCGAGCGCTCCGGCAACGTGGACCTGGTAACCCTGGCCCTGAACATGCAGTATCTGGGCATCGAGACGGGACTGGACTTCCGCCGTCTGGAGGGCATCCGGGCCGAAATCGAGGAACTGACCGACATGCCGGTATCGCCCCGTCATCCCTATGCGGGCGAACTGGTCTTCTCCGCCTTCTCCGGCTCGCACCAGGACGCCATCCACAAAGGACTGGACCGCCGCGAGGAGCTGGCCGAACACTTCGGCGGCTGGAAGCTGCCCTACCTGCACATCGACCCCGCCGACCTGGGCCGCAGCTACGAGCGCTTCATCCGCATCAACAGCCAGTCCGGCAAGGGCGGCATCGCCCATGTCCTGAGCACCGAATACGGCGTCCGCCTCCCCCGCCAGTTGCTGGTGGACCTGAGCCGCCATGTCCAGACCTTCGCCGACCAGCAGGCGCGCGAAGTCAGCGCCAAGGAAGTCTGGGAGATTTTCCGCGGCATCTACCTGAAACCGGAGGGCGCGCTCCGCCTGGTCAACTACTGGCCCCGCCCGCGCACCGACGACCCGGCCACGATCGAGGGCGAGGTGCAGGTGGTCCACCGGGACGGGGAGCAGCGGGTCTTCGCCGTCGGCAACGGCCCCATCGCGGCCTTCACCCATGCCCTCCGGAAACTGCCCGGCATCCCCGTCTTCACCCTGACCGAATACGAGGAGGACGCCCTGGGCACCAGCGTCGACGCCGAGGCCATCGCCTACGTCCGTCTCGAAAACGCCGCCGGCGAGGGATTCTACGGCATCGGTTTCGGCGCCAACATCGACCAGGCCGCCGTCCGCGCCATCGTCTCCAGCCTCAACCGCATGATCGGCTAGAGCCAGACAACCCAAACCCAAAAAACACCGCCCGACCGGAATTCCGGTCGGGCGGCGCTGTTTTGCCAGCAGTCGGTTTCTACTTCTTCTTGCTGCGGATGGCGGCCTGGGCGGCGGCCAGCCGGGCGATGGGCACCCGGTAGGGGGAGCAGCTCACATAGTCGAGCCCGATCTCGTGGCAGAAGGCCACCGAGCGCGGATCGCCGCCATGCTCGCCGCAGATGCCCAGCTTGATGTCGGGCCGGGTCTGGCGTCCCAGTTGCACGGCCATCTTCACCAGCTTGCCGACGCCGTCCCGGTCGAGGACCTGGAAGGGGTCGAACTCGAAGAAGCGCTTGTCCTCGTCCTCGACATAGGGCTTGAGGAAGCTGCCCGCGTCGTCGCGGCTGAAGCCGCAGGCCATCTGGGTGAGGTCGTTGGTGCCGAAACTGAAGAACTCGGCCTCGGCGGCGATCTCGTCCGCCGTGACGGCGGCGCGGGGCACCTCGATCATGGTGCCGAGCTTGTAGGCGATGGTCCGACCGGTCTCGGCAAAGACCTCCTCGATGGCTTCGAGGGCGAACTTCTTGCAGTAGGCCAGTTCCTTGACGCAGCCCACCAGCGGGATCATGATCTCGGGATGGACCACGATGCCCTCGGCCTGGACACGCAGCGCGGCCTCGATGATCGCCCGCACCTGCATCTTCAGGATTTCGGGATAGACCACGGCCAGACGGCAGCCGCGGAAGCCCAGCATGGGGTTGAACTCGTGCAGCTCGCTCACCTTGGCGGCCACTTCCTCGGACGTGATGCCGAGCTGGAGGGCCACCTCGTGCCGCCCGGAATGCTCGTGGGGCAGGAACTCGTGCAGCGGGGGATCGAGCAGACGGATGGTGGCGGGACGGCCGTCAAGGGCGCGGAAGATGCCCTCGAAATCGCCGCGCTGCATGGGCAGCAGCTCGGCCAGAGCCTTCTCGCGCTCGACCAGGCTCTTGGCGAGGATCATCTTGCGCATCGAGATGATCCGCTTGCCCTCGAAGAACATGTGCTCGGTGCGGCAGAGGCCGATGCCCTCCGCCCCGAAGCGGACGGCGACCTTGGTGTCGACGGGCGTGTCGGCGTTGGTGCGCACGCCCAGCCTGCGGTACTTGTCCGCCAGAGCCATGATCGTGCCGAAGGGGCCGGAAAGCTCGGGGTCCACGGTCTTGATGGCGTCCTTGTATACCGTGCCGGTCGAGCCGTTCAGGCTGATCCAGTCGCCTTCCTTGAGCACGACTTTGCCGAAGGCCAGGGTCTTGGCCTTGTAGTCGATGTGAGCCTCGCCGCAGCCGGCCACGCAGCATTTTCCCATGCCGCGGGCGACCACGGCCGCGTGGCTGGTCATGCCGCCGCGGGCGGTGAGAATGCCGTTGGCCGCGTCCATGCCGCCGATGTCCTCGGGGCTGGTCTCGATGCGGACCAGGATGGACTCCTTGCCTTCCTTCTTCCAGGCCTCCGCCATCGCGGCGGAAAAGACGATCTGCCCCTTGGCGGCGCCGGGACTGGCCGGCAGGCCCTTGCCCAGAACCACCGCCGCCTTCTCGGCGGCCGCGTCGAAGTTGGGATGCAGAAGCTGGTCGAGCTGCTTGGGATCGACCCGGCAGACGGCGGTCTCCTCGCTGATCAGACCCTCGGCGGCCAAATCCACCGCGATCTTGACGGCGGCGGCGGCGGTGCGCTTGCCGTTGCGCGTCTGCAGCATGTAGAGGACGCCCTTCTCGATGGTGAACTCGAGGTCCTGCATGTCGAGATAGTGCTTCTCGAGCTGGTCGCGGATGCGGTCGAGCTGGGCGAACGCCTCGGGCATGGCTTCCTCGAGGGAGGGGAACTTGGCGGCGCGGTCGGCCTCGCTGATCCCGCTGGCCACGGCCCAGGCGCGGGAACCGGCCTTGGTGATCTGCTGGGGAGTGCGGATGCCGGCCACCACGTCCTCGCCCTGGGCGTTGAGCAGGTATTCGCCGTAGAAGTATTCATTGGCGCCGGTCGAGGGGTCGCGGGTGAAGGCGACGCCCGTGGCGCTGTCGTTGCCCATGTTGCCGAACACCATGATCTGGACGTTCACCGCCGTGCCGAGCAGGCCGCGGATTTCGTTCATCTCGCGGTAGCGGATGGCGCGGTCGTTGTTCCAGGAACCGAAAACCGCGTCGATCGACGCCTGGAGCTGCTTGCGGGGGTCCTGCGGGAAGGGCTTGCCGTTGATCTCGTAGACCTTGCGGTAGCTTTCCACGACTTCCTTCAGGCCGGCCACGTCCAGCTCGGTGTCGTTCTTCACGCCGCGCCGGTCCTTGACCGCCTGCAGGGCGTGCTCGAAGTCGTGGTGCTCGATCTCCAGCACCACGTCGCCGAACATCTGCATGAAGCGCCGGTAGGCGTCCCAGGCGAAGCGCTCGTTGCCGGTGAGGTCGATCAGGGCCTGGAGCGTCTCGTCGTTCAAGCCCAGATTCAGCACCGTGTCCATCATCCCGGGCATGGACTGGGCGGCGCCGGAACGCACCGAGACCAGCAGCGGGTTCGGGCCACGCCCGAAGGTCTTCCCGGTCAGCGCCTCGAGTTTCGCCAGGTTCGCGTCAACCTGCTCGGACAGACCCTCGGGATAGTTGCGCCCCAGCTTGTAGTAGAGGTCGCACACCTCGGTGGTGATGGTGAAACCGGGCGGAACCGGCAGACCAAGGCTGGACATGTCGGCAAGATTGGCACCCTTGCCGCCCAGCATGGCTTTCATGGAGGTATCGCCCTCGGCACTGCCGCCACCGAAGAAATAGACGAATTTTTTGCTGGACATTTCTTGCGCCTCCTTCGCGCAACATCTCTTTTCGTTGGGGACCCGACAAGAGAAAGCCGGCTGTGGGGCAGCCGGCTGTGGCAGGGCGGAAACTAGCGCTTCATGGCCGCTCTGGCTTCGGCCTTCTTGCGTTCCAGATACCGTTTGCGGCGGACGCGCTTCCTGCGCTTGGCGAGCTGCTGGCCCATGCGTGTGCTCCTTGATGGGTGGGGGATAGAACCGAACGGACGGTGTTGGGGGAAAACCCGGGAGGTGGCGGAACGCCACGGCAAAACCGGCCCTAGTATAGCATGCCTATGGCCCGTGTCGAATGAAAACGGAAGCCGGGTTCAACGGTAGCAGGCCCGGAAGATGTCGGCCACCTCGGCCTCGGTCAACTCCGCCGGATTGAGCGCGTAGAGCCCGCCCATGGTCGCGATGGAATTGCGGGCGATGGTCTCGGCCTCGGCGGACGGAATGCCGTAGGTGGCGGGAGTGAGGTCCGCCTGGCCGACGGCGGCGATGAGCCTGCGCAGGGCGCGGATGAAGGCGGCGGGACGCTCGGCCTCGGGCAGGCTGTCCACGTCCTCGCCCATGGCGCGGGCCATGGCGGGGAAGCGTTCCGGCGCCTTCTCGGCCAGTTTCGAGAAATAGGCCACCGAGGTCATGGTCAGCCCGGCCCCGTGCGGCACCTCGGGATGATGGGCGCTGATGGCGTGTTCGAGACTGTGGTGGGAGATGCAGCAGGAGAGGGACTCGACGATGCCGGCGGCGGTGTTGGCCCAGGCCATGGCGGTGCGCGCCTCGAGATTCCCGCCGTCGGCCACCGCCACCGGCAGCCATTTCGCCACCAGGGCGATGGCGTCGAGGGCGAAATAGTCGCTGGCCCGGTTGGCAATGTTCGCCAGATAGCCCTCGACCGCATGGAAGAAGGCGTCCATGCCCTGGAAGGCGGTCAGGGCGGGGGGCACGCTGAGCATCAGCTCGGGGTCCACGATCGAGAGGACCGGGAAGGTGCAGTCCCAGCCGGTGCCGATCTTCTCGTTGGTCGCCGTCTTGGTGATGACGGTCCAGGGGTCGGCCTCGGTGCCGGTGCCGGCGGTGGTGGTGATGGCGACGATGGGCAGCGCGCCGCCGGCCGGGAACCGGCCCTTGCCGCTGCCGCCGCCGATGTAGTCCCAGTACTCGCCGGGATTCTTCGCCATGACGGCGATGCTCTTGGCGCTGTCGATGCTGCTGCCGCCGCCCAGGCCCACGACGAAATCGCAGCCGGCCTGGCGGGCCAGGGCCGCGCCCTCGGCCACATGCTCGGACACGGGATTGGGCAGAATCTTGTCGAACACCACGCTGGCCACGTTCTGCTGCGCCAGCAAAGCCACCACCCGGTCCAGATAGCCGAGACGGCGGATCGAGCCGCCCGCGCCGATGACGATCAGGGCCTTGCGCCCCGGCAGGGCCACGCTGCCCAGTTCGGCGAGCTTGCCCGCGCCGAACAGAATGCGGCTGGGCATGAAGTAATTGAAGTTGGCAATCATGATCGGTCTCCGTGTTGGGGGTAAGGGTTGGCCTATTCGGCCTTGGTTTCAAGCACGATGTTGTCCAGATGGAAACCGGTGGCGGTCGTCGCGTCCGAGACGAACACCACCCAGTCCATGGCGCGGAAACGCTGGGGAACCGGGGCCTCGACGGTCCGGGGCGGCTGCCCGGGCACCGTCACGGTGGCCCGGCAGACCTTGGCCGCAGGCTGACTCAGATCGGCCGTCAGTTCCACATGAATCCAGGTTC
>LVAZ01000376.1 GCA_001603055.1 Victivallales bacterium Lenti_02 | reverse complement strand
AGCGCCTTTTGTCAAGGGGCGGCCTGGCTGCCGGGACAGATGCCCGAATCGTAAATGCCTCCATACCCAGGGCCCACGCCGCTGGGCTACTATATGCCGCCCCTTGCAGGGGCTCGAATACCAAGACCGAATTCTGCCAAACTCCAGGGATTCGACGGTTTCTCGTCGGACCTGTTGGGGGCCGAAAATGGCTGGCCCTTCCCCGTCATCCTGCAACCAAAACACCCGGAGAGGCACCTCCCACCGCGCGGCGCATAGTGCCGGGAAAGAATCGCGATCACCCAGGGTACACCGGTTCGTGAACCTTGTGCTGCCGGAGGGTCAGCGGCGCAGGCCGGCCTGTTTGGGGTCGAAGGGCTGGAAGCCGAGGGCCCGGACCGGGGAGTCGGGGGAGAGGGTGAAATCGAGGTTCCGGGGGTCGGCGAACTGGGGATCGGCGATGATCGAGCCCGCGTCGTGCCCCTTGGTCTGCCAGTCGGCGAAGGCGAGGCCGTCGAACTCGCAGGTGCCGTCGCCGTCGTGCCAGTAGCAGTTGTTCCGCATGACCGTGTTCAGCTTCTGCCAGGGGCCGCGGAGCAGGGTGCCTTCGTTGAAAATGACGATGTTGCGTTCGAGGGTGAAGGAGGTGTGCGGCTCGACCCGCGTGGCCTGGATTTGCTGGAGGCGCGAGTAGGCGAAGATGTTGTTGCGGATGATGTTCTCCTTCCCGTAGTGCTGGTGGAAGGCGCCGGTCTTGGTCCGGTAGACGAGATTGTTCTCCATGACCAGATGGCTGGTGCCCTCGTCGGTGTAGAGTCCCCAGCCGCCGTAGGAGTGGCAGTCCACGTCGTGGATGACGTTGTTGGCGATGACGGTGCCCTCGCTGGGGCCGAGGGTGTAGACGCCGCCCATGTCGCTGAGCCGTCCGAAGATGTCGTGCAGGTAGTTGAAGACGATGCGGTTGCGCTTGGCCAGGCTCTCCCCGTACCCCCAGCGCCAGCCCACCGAGATGGCGGTGTAGTAGAGGTCGCAGATTTCGTTGTGGCTGACCGTGTTGTCGGGGCTGTGGCCGATCCAGACGCCGACCGCGCAGGGGAAGATGTGGCCGAGGCTCTGCATCAGGGTGTTGTCCACGAGGCATTCCCCGGTGCGGTCGCGCTCGTCCGCCGGAATGCCCGCCGGGCCGATGCGGACGCCGCCCGCGCCGCCGTCGAGGATCCGGCAGGAAACCACCGCGCCGCGCTGGCAACCCTCGTGGAACCAGACGGCGTAGCGGGAAAGCCCGCGCAGGGTGCAGTTCTCGATGAGCAGGTTTTCGGCATGGTTGGCCATGATGACGGCATCGATGGACTGCGCGGCCTGGACGGGGCCGAAGCCCCTGGGCGGGGTCTGGTAGCCGGTAAAGGCGAATTCGAGCCCCTCGAACGCGAGGCTCGCGACCCGTTCCTCGCGGGTTCCCTGGACCCGGACCAGATGCTCGGTGACGGGGGCCTGGAAGTCGGTGCCGTCCAGCGTCTCGCCGGGTTGGGGCTGATAGAGGAGGACGCCATCCCGTCCCAGATACCATTCGCCCGGCTCGTTCAGCGCGCCGGGGAAGTTCTCCAGATAGAACCGGGTGCCCTCTTTGAGCGGGTTCCAGGCCTTCATGCCCGCCCCGTGGATGACGACTTGGCGGGTCGTCGGATCGATCGATTCGAGCCGCCGCCGGGTGTTGTCCCACTTGTGGAAGGCGACCAGTTGCACATCCCCGATTGCCTCGGGCGTGAGCTGGGCCAGCAGGGCGAAGTCCGCCTCGTGCAACTCGACGAACTGCCGCGCTTCCTGGGCCATGCGCTCATTCTTGCCTTGGACGATGACCTCCTCGCGGATGGACTTGATGGTGGTCATCTCCTGCTGGTCGGGATAGCGGGCGCGGCGGGCGCGGCGACCGTTCACGAAGAGCTGCTCGAAATACCAGTCCCCCGCCGCCACCTCGGGTACACGGGTCTGCCAGAGACCGTCGGGCCGGGCCGTGAAACCGGCAATGGTGCGGGAACCGCTGAAAACCGGCGTCTCTCCCGGCTTCGCCACATAGCGGACTTGCCCGTCCTGCGGCTCGAAAACGACTGGCTCGGTCAAGGAATAGGTGCCGCCCGCCACCACCACCGTGACAGGGGCCGTCGCGTTTTCCGCCTGCCGCAGGGCGCGGATGCGGTCGCGGGCGGCGGCGAGGCCGGCCAGGGGGTGCGCCGCCGTGCCGGGATTGTCGGCGGTGCCGTTGGGGGCGACGAAAAGCGTGGTGGGCATGGCGAATCCCTCGATGGTCAGGGCGAGAGCGAAGAGCGGGGCAAGGTGGGAAGATTTCATCCGGCAATCCAGTTCATCAGCTTGCTCATGTACAGGCGGTCCGCTTCGGCCGCCGCGTGGGGATCGCCGGCCCCGCAGTATTCCACGCAGACCGGTCCTTGGAAGTCGAGTTTGACGAGCTGCTCGACCCACTTGTAGTAGTCGATATGGCCGTCGGCGAGTTTGACGCTGTAATTCCATTTGCCGTCGGGCAGGGCCTGGCAGTTTTTGAAATGGAAATAGCCGATGCGCCCGGCCAGTTGTTCGAGGGCCGCCGGGTTGCGCTCGGCGGTGGAGGTCGAGAACATGTTGCCCGGATCGGGATTGGCCCTGACGTTGTCCAGCCCGATCAGATCGAGCAGCCGGGCCGTCGAGGCGATGGTGTCGTGCAGGGTGAACATGTGGATTTCGAAGACCAGCGTGATGTCCAGCTTCGCCGCCACGGCACCGAGATGGCGGTAGGCCTCGGCGGCGCGGGCAAAATGGACTTCCGTGGCCAGGGCGGAACCATTGGCCCCGTACTCGGGGTTTGGTCCGCGCAGAGTGCCGACGCTGCCGTTCACCAGCCGGACTCCGTTTGCGGCGCAGACGCCGAGTTCCCGCTCGATTCGCGCCACGGTGGCCTCGACCGCCTTCGGGTCGTCGCCGATCACGTCGCCGCCGCTGTCCACGCAGACGATGGGAACCCCGTAGGATTGGCCAAGCGCCACGGCGGCGGGCAGCTCGGTCTCGATTTTGGCCCGGTCGAAATGGCAGGGTTGCAGCTCGATTCCATCCCAGCCGAAGCGCTTGGCGTTGCGGAAGGCCTCCTCCAGCCCGTAGGTCCGGAAGGTGTAGCTGTGCATCACGACTTGCATGGTGGGCTTCTCCGCTGGACAGGGTTTGCAGGCAGGACTGGAACGCAATATGGGCCGCTCCGCTCCCGCCGCAAGTGCGCGGCGGGAAAGTCTTCCGCCTGCCCCCCCGGCAGGGCGGGTTTGCATCGGCTGGAGCGGCGGCTAGTTTTCCTCCAGGTACTCTGTGCGGGAGGTTGACGAATGAGCCCGGATGAATCATCTGGCTGGAACGAAGGGAATTGAGTCAGTGCTGGTATTTCTTCTGAAACTCGTTGCCGTTGTAGCCATATCGGGGATTGCGGAAACGCTGGGGGTGGCGGCGGGAATCGCGCATCCGGCCGCTTCCAGTCTGGTGCTGTTTGGCAGTGTCAGCTTTTTCCTTGGTCCCTACCTGGACGGGGCCGGATTTTTCGTCAGGGGCGGCAACTACGTGAACGCGGCCACGCCGGGGTCGGTCTGGCGGTTTTTCGGCATTCTTCTCTGGGTGATCGCCCTCATCACCATGCTCTGCGCCTAGCCGTCGGGGGCGAGGACGGAGAGTGGCGAGGGGGGAGGGGATATCCCATCAAACTGGGGCTACTTGCGGAAGCGGATTTCGTAGAGGGAGTTGCCGACCTCTCGCACGCCTTCCAGAAGCTCGTAGAAGGGAGTGTCGGCTTGGTCGAGCAAGCCGATCTCGGCGTTGGCACCGTCGGAGCGCCCGGTTGTGGCGCAGTTGCCGAGCTGGAACCAGTGCGCTCCCACGAACAGCGGACTCTCCAGAGCGCTGCGGATATACGCCACGTAGGCGTCGCGGCGGGCTTTCTGATCGGGCACCGGTATCAGGCTGGGATAGAACATCCCATGGGTCAGCGTGCCGAAATGGAATTCGCCCACGATGACCGGCATGTCCACACCTTCGGGCAAGGAGAACGAGGCCAGCGTGTGCCGATAGAGGTTGAAGCTGATCACGTCGCAGTGGCGGGCGGCGGCACGGGTCGCGGCATCGTTCCAGGGAGAGAACCGGCAACCCAGGTCCAGCTTGTTGGGGGCTAGGCGCCGAATGGTCGCATGGATGACCGAGAAGTATTGGTCGGCAATCCTGGAATAGAACTCCCGCAGGTCGGCGGTGGCCCCGTCCGACTGCGGGACGGCAGTGGACTCCAGGAAAGCGTCCCAGTCGGCGTACGGGGTCTCCCAGACTTGATTGAGGGCAGCGGGGTTCTCGTACTTGGTCTGCAACCAGTCCCGCAGCGCGATCTTGGCGGGCTGGGTTGCGGGGGAAGCCAGAGTGGCTTGGGCGAGACTGATGCCATCGGTTCCCCAGGAGAGTTCGTTGTTCACGAAGAACCCAATGCACCAGGGGTCGGCATCGGCATAGCTGTGACTTCCGAGGCTCTTTTCCAAGGATTCGCGGAAATCCTCCGAAAACGGATCGGGGAACTTTCCCCAGTGTCCTTTCGACCCTTCGATATCGGCACCGCGCGCCCGCAGACTGACCGTATAGGGCGTGCGTTCCATGCGGTAGATATCCGGCGAAGACCAGTTGGCGATGGTGTTCATGCCCCAACTGCCCAGCCGCCGGTGGGTCAGTTCGGCGAAGATCTGCTGCCAATCCTTGCCATATTTCCGGTAGAGATTGGCCTCCGCAAAGACGAAGGTGTCGTACTTCTTGCCCTGATAGTAGCCGAATGGCGCGCCGTTGCCCCGGCCGTAGCAGAACGCGAATTCGCCGTCCTTGGGCGGGAGCCATTCGTAGAGATGTTCCCGGTCGGTGATGGGGGTGGCACCTTCGCGGGAGCGCACACAGGTCGGACCATGCGACCAGAACAGGCAGCCGTCGGGATCGACCAGCCACCACTTGCCATCGACTTTCCGGACTTGGAAATGGCCCGTCGCGGGTTGTCGCGGGCCGTCCGCCCAGCCGCCGTAGCGGTTCCAGGATTTCGGCCGCGGGTGGGCGTTCAGGTCGGCTTCCTCCTCTGGAATCTTGGCGAGCAGCTCGTCGTCGCTATGGATCTTCCCCGGCCATTCGTCGTGCTTGAACTGGCCATACCGGTCGATCATCGGGAAGAACTCGTCGGCCGTCATCTCCCGCCAGCTTTCGCCGCCGGCGTTTTCGGCCAGCGGCTGGATTTCGATTCCGTAGAGAGCGAATTGCAGCGGCTGGCTGATCTCATGCGCATAGATGCGGATGAAGCGGACTGCGGGCGTGACATCAACCAGCGAATCGGCATTCTTCTCCAGGATGTTGCCGGGGAAATAGCGCATGCCGAAGAGCTTCTCGCGAATCTCCGGCTTCAGGGGGCGTTTCTCCTGGATTGTCCAGCGAACCCGTTCGCCCTTGGCCAGGGATCGCCCGAAGAAGAACATGCGGTTCTCGCCATCGACTTCCCGGTCCAGGCGGCAGGTCAGGGAAATCGGATGGTCCTCAAGATTCTCCAGGTCGAGGACCAGGGCGTAGCCAGTCGGGATGTCCCAGGAGCCGGCGAGGCGCACCCCGGGCCACTGCGACTCGGCTCCGAGGGCCGTGACCAAGGTGCGTTCCTTTCCGTCATGCGCCTCGGCCACGGCGGTCGCATCGTTCAGGTGCAGGTCGGCGGTCTGGGCCGGGGTGAAGACCACAGTCGTTTGAGCGGCAAGCGCCAGCGAGAGGGTGCCGAGACAGAGACAGAGGGGGGATACTCGCATTCGTCGCGTTTCCTATTCGTTCATGGGGGGAGAGACGCTTTCCACCGTGCTACTCATGCTCCCCCTTGTGGATTCAGGGGTCGTTGGTGCTGGCTTGGAACTGGATTCAGGGAACGTCGCGTCTTCGTCTTTGCCGTTCAAGCAGTTCTGCAGATTTCTTCAGATCGTCGATGTAGTTCTGATCGGCCAACAGCAGGGATTCGGTACGGCGTCTTTCGGCAAAGAGGCTGTACTGCTCGGTGGCAACACCCAATGCATCCTCCCTGCTCACTCGGCCAGTGTCTTCAAGCAAGGGCAGTTCCATATCGGCAAGGAAACGGTCGAGAGCCTCTTTCCAGTCTGCCATGTGAATGGCTTGGCGGCGCTGTGCCTTGAATTCGGCCTGATCCAGAAACATGACTGTGATGCGGTTGAGGGTGTCGATCTCCTTGCTGTCCAGGTAGTTTTTGGCTACACCCACGTCGGTCTTCAGCACCCTTTCCCCCTTCCAACTGGTCAGGCCCATGTTTGGCAACTGGGCGTTGGCCCGTTGCCTGACGATCTCGGCCGCAGTCAACCCAGTGGCGGCGCAGTGCATCTTGTTCTGCATGGTGGCGAAGAACAACTGCGTTTCCTTATCGCCTTCCTGATAATCGCATGCAAGGGCGAAGATGTTGCGGATCATCAGGTAGACGCGGGCTTCGGTCGCACGGATCTCGCGGATACGGGCAAGCAGTTCGTTGAAGTAATCCACCACGCTGGCGTTGCCCTTGAGCCGCTCGTCGTCCATGGTGAATCCCTTGACCAGATACTCGCCGATCCGGTCCGTGGCCCACTTCCGGAACTGGCTGCCGCGTCGCGAACGTACCCGAAAGCCCACGGCGATGATCATGTCCAAGTTGTAGTGGTCCACTAGGCGGCCGACCTGCCGGCTGCCCTCGGTTTGAACTATTCGGAATTTCCTAATAGTTGCTTCTGGTTTCATCTCCTCGTCGTCATAGATATTTGCGATATGCTCGTTTATGGTCGGAATGGATACGTCGTAGAGCTCCGCCAGAAGCTTCTGGCTTAGCCAGACGGTTTCGCCTTCCATACGAACCTGGATCGGACTGTCCAGTCCATGGCCCTGATACACGAGGAGTTCGCCTTGCGGGCGTTCTTCGCTCCTGCTTGTCATGCTATTGCGGCCTCCATATTGCCGCGGCTGACTCTTGTTCGGCCACTAGTTCGGTAACTTGTTCGGTCGCGATGAATTTTCGCACAGGGGCGTATGGTGCAAGCCGCCGAGGGGGGGCTATTCGTAGTCCCACTTGTGAATCCAGGGGTCGTTGGTGCGGGCTTGGAAGGCGCGGAGACGGGCGGAGAAATCGGCGACCAGAGGGGCGTATTCGGGGCGGTCGGCGAGGTTTTTGGTTTCGTGGGGGTCGCTGACGAGGTCGTAGAGTTCGAAGCGGGGGCGGTGGAGGTAGGCGTCGACGGTGCGGGTGCCGAAGGTCCGGGCTTGGTCGCGGAGGGTGGCCTGCCAGGTGGAGCAGGCCCAGAGATCGGAGGCGAAGGAGTAGGGGAGCCAGTGGGCGATGTTCCAGATGAACTTGTGGGTTCGGGTGCGGAGCACGCGCATGGGGTAGTAGTTGGTGATTTCGTGGAAGGTGTGGGCGGCGTAGACTTCCTCGCGCCAGTCGGCCGGGGATTCCTGGTCGAGGATGGGCAGGAAGGAACGGCCGTGGAAGCGTTCGGGGTCGTACTCGACTCCCGCGTAGTCGAGGATGGTGGGGGTGAGGTCGGCCCAGGTGACGAGGCCGTCGCAGGTGGTGCCGCGACCGGCCTGGCGGGCGCTGCGGACGAGACAGGGGAGGTTCATGCCCGGCTCGTAGAGGGTGGTTTTGGCGACGGGG
>LVAZ01000375.1 GCA_001603055.1 Victivallales bacterium Lenti_02 | reverse complement strand
CAAGAACGACGACGCGATGATCCACCTGCCCGTGTTCGTCCACATCAACCCCCGTCGTTTCTCGGGCCTTCCCCCCTCCTTCGACAACACCGCGGCCCGGCTCTTCATCCGGCAGCTCGTCGAGCGCGGCCTCCGCGCCCAGCTGCAGTTGCAGAGCCTGGTCACCGGCCAGCTCATGGTGGACCTCGATTTCTATCCCTCCCGTCCCGCCCGCTACTCCAACACCCAGGGAGCGGTCCCCGAGCTGCCCGCCATCCCCTCCGACATCGAGCTGATCTCGAAGTCGCTCAAGCAACTGCCCATCGAGGAAATGGTGGCCCGCACGCTGAAGGTGCTCGAGGGGATCGACCGGCTGGTGAACTCCCCCGATCTGCCGGAGGCCCTGGCGGCGGCGAAGGAATCCGCCGTGCGCCTGGAAACCCTGCTCAAGCACATGGACGAGCGCATGGACCCCATGCTCGGCGAAATCCAGACCATGGTACGCGAAATCAAAGGGCTCGCGGAGGCCGCCCAGCAACACCTCGACCCTCTGGCCGAGGAGGTGACGGGACTGGTGCGGGACGGTCGCCGCACCATCGACCGCATCGACCAGTCCACCCGCCAGATCGGCGCCGCCGCCGAGGAGGCCCGGAACGTCTTCGCGGAAGCCCGCCAGACCCTTGATCCCCAAACCGGTCTTCCCGCCCAGTGGACGGCGAAGCTCGAGGAAACCGCCCGGGCCGCCCGCCAGACCCTGGCGGCCACCGAGAAGGCCATGGACCGCATCGACCAGGCGCTCGCCGAGGACTCCCCCCTCCGCGAGGAGGCCCTCCGCGCCATGCGCGAGATTTCCGGGGCCGTCCGTTCCATCCAGCATGTGGCCGAATACTTGCAGCGCCATCCCGAGGCCCTGATCCGGGGCAAGGGAAAGCCGGGAGAAAACTAGATGAAGCCCGCCGTCCTCTGCCGCCTCGCCGCCCTGGCCGCCGTCGCCCTCTGCCTGCTCGGCTGCGCCCGTTCGGCCCCCGCCCGGTTCTATCTGCTCGAGCCTGTCCTCGAAGCGGCCGCCGTCCCGCAACCCGGCACCTGCGGGCTGCGGGTGGACCCCCTGCCCGACTATCTGCGCCGTCCCGTGCTGGCCACCCGGACCGGCCCCCACGAAGTCGCCTACCACGAATACCAGCGCTGGGCCGAGCATCTCGATCAGGCCCTGCCCGCCGTGCTGGCCGAGAATCTCGCCCGCGCCCTCGGCCAGACCAAGGTCTGGCTCTATCCCTGGGACACCACCACGCCGCCCGGGCGGGTCATCCGGGTGCGCATCGAGCGCTTCGACGCCGATCCGGCCGGCCGGGTGACGCTTCTCGTCCTCTCCGCCGAAAAGGATGTCTGGCGACGGCACACCATCACCACCGCCGCCCGGTCGGACGCTCCCGCCGACCGCGTCGCCGCCCAGAGCCAGGCCCTGGCCGAACTCGCCACCCGCCTCGCCAATCCCGACTGATTCCGCTGCCGGCGTTAGCCGCAGCACTCCGGCGGCATGTGCAGGGCCGGGGGCTTGGCCGTGGGGCAGGATCGGCTGGCCTCGAGGGCGCGGTAGCGCTGGCGGTAGGCACTGGGGGAGATGCCGAGCCGGTTCTTGAACTGGCGCGAGAAGTAGTTGCTGTCGGTGAAGCCCACCAGCTCGCCGATTTCGGCGATGCTGCGGGGCGTGTCGCGCAGCATTTCCGCCGCCCGCTGCACGCGCAGCGAGAGCACATACTCGATGGGCGAGCAGCCAAGCCGTTTCTTGAAGGAATGGCTCAGGCTGCTCGGGGACATGTGGACCATCTCGGCCAGGTCGCCGAGGCTGACCTGGCGGGCGAAATTGGTCTCGAGGAAGTCGGTGATGGTGGTCAGCCAGCCGTGGCGGGGAGGCTCCTCGGGAAAGTCGGCGGGGGCGGCGCGGCAGACCAGCAGCACCAGTTCGGTGAAGGCGGCGGTGGCCGCCAGCCGCCAGCCGGGGGAGCGCTGCTGCTGCTCGCGGATGATGCGGCGGATCAGGGTCTGGGCCCGGTTCAACCCCGCCGCGTCGAGGCGCGTGCGCCGGTCCGCCAGCCCGCAGCCCGCCTGGGGCTGGTAGCGCGGATCGAAGAACCGCCGGTAGGTGGACAGGGTGTCGGAGAGCGAGGCGGGCAGTTCCAGCCCGTTCGGGTCGAAGAGCACATTCCAGATGCTCAGGCAGTCTGTGTTCCGGTAGCCGTGCACGGCGGGGGGATGGATCACGAACACCTCGCCGCATTCGAGGGGCGTCACGCTCGCCTCCTCCTCCGGCGTGGGCTGGAACACATGCACCGCCCGACCGCGCACCACCAGCACCAGCTCCGAAAACTCGTGCCCGTGCATCCCGGTGGTGAACTGGGAGTCCATGCCAAACACGAACAGCGGCAAACCCGGTTGCCGAAAGTACGCCTGCTTGGGTTCGTTCCAGCTCAAACCTATTCTCCGTCAGTTGGTTCGGACAGCACGTGGGAATCCATAACCCTAAATCTCACCGACCGGTAACGCAAGAATATATTCGCCGATATTCGTGCAAGATTGTGCGACCTGGGCGGAGTTGGCCCCGGCCATTGACTTCGCGCCGGGGGCGGATACACTCTGTGGTGTCGGGGCGACGGCTGGCCGGACGGCCAGCCAGGGTCGCCACCAGAGACGGAAGCCAATTGAGGGTTGGCACCATGCACACGCCGAACTGGGCCCTGTTCTTCGACTTCCACACCATGCCCGCGAATCCGGACGTGGGGCAGGCGTTCGACTTCGACGCCATGACCGACTGGTTCGCCGAATGCGGGGTGGACTTCATCGTCTTCCCGGCCCGCTGCAACCTGGGCACGGCCTACTACCCCACCAAACTGGGCGTCCCCCACGAGGCCATGCCGGGCGACCTCTTCGGCGACCTGGTCGCGGCCTGCCACGCCAAAAAGATCGCCGTGTCGGCCTACATCAACGTGGGCCTGAGCCATGAGGAATCCTACCGCCACCGGGACTGGACCGTGCTGCGCGCCGACGGCCGCATGTACGGGGAGCCCTTCGGCAATTCCTTCTTCCGCCAGATGTGCTACCACACCGGCTACGCGGACCATGTCGCGGGCATGGTCCGCGAGGTCGCCGAATGGTACGGCGTGGACGGCTTCTTCTTCGACTGCTTCCACACCGCCCCCTGTATCGGCCGCGAGTGCATGGAGAAAATGAAGGCGGAAGGGGTGGACCACACCAATTCCGAACAGCTCAACGACTTCAACTACCGCAAGATGCTGGCCATGGGCCGCAAGCTGGCCGACGCCGCGCGGTCGGTGAATCCCGACCTGCTGCTCTACTTCAACGGCATCGACTTCGCGGCGCAGAAAGAGCTGGGCAGCTATCTCGAACTCGAATGCCTCCCCCAGGGCGGCTGGGGCTACGAGCTGCTGCCCATGGTCGCCCGCTACATGCGCACCCTCGGCAAGCCCATGCTGAACATGACCGGGCGCTTCCAGAAGAGCTGGGGCGACTTCGGCGGGGTCCGCACCGCCGCCAGCGTCGAGTACGACTGCATCGGCGGCATCGCCAACGGCATCCCCCCCACCATCGGCGACCATTTCCACCCGCGCGGAGACCTGAACCGGGCGGTCATGGCCATGGACCGCGAGGTCTACGCCAACCTCCGCCCCCTCCAGCCCTGGATTCAGGGGGCCAAGCCCGTCGTCGAAATCGCCAACGTCATGAAATGCGACTACCCCGGCTACGGCTGGGCGGGCGGGGACCGCCCGCAGCGCAAAAACCTCGCCGTCCAGGCCACCAAGTCCGCCACCCGCGTCCTCTGCGAACTCAAGATGCAGTTCGACAACGTCACCCTCGCCTCGGCCTGGGACAAGTACCAGGTTCTGGTTCTGCCCGACGAGATCGAGCTGGACGACGCCCTGGCCGCCCGGCTCCGCGAACACCTCGCGCGCGGCGGGGCCATCCTCTCCACCGGCAACTCCGGCCTCGATCCCGCCCACGCCCGCTTCGTCCTCGACGAATGGCCCGCCGAATACGTCGGCCCCGACCCCCACGACCCCGCCTACATCCTCTTCCGTCCCGCATTCGCCCGGGGCATGCCCGACATGCCGGTGACCCTCTACGACAAGGGCGCCGAGATCGCCGCCGCCCCCGGCAGCGAGACCCTGGCCACCATCGTGGCCCCCTACTACAACAACGCCTGGGACGGCCGCCACGGCTTCGTCTACACGCCCCCCGACCGCGACACCGGCCGCCCGGCCATCGTCCGCAAGGGCCGCGTCGCCCACGTCTCCCATCCCGTCTTCCGCACCTATTTCACCAGCGCCGCCCTGCCCATGCGGCAGATCGTGGCCAACCTGCTCGACGGTTTCCTGCCCGAGCCGCTGGTCCGCGCGCCGGGCGCCCCCTCTTTCAGCCGGGTCACCGTCACCGCCCAGCCGGGGCGGCGCATGGTCTACGTCCTGGCCTACCTGCCGGAAGCGCGCGGGGCCGGGGTGAACATGATCGAGGAACCCATCGAGCTGCGCAACTACACCGTGCAGTTGCGGCTCGATGGTCGGCTGCCGCAACGGGTCTACCTGGCCCCCAGCCGGGAAACCCTCGACTTCGCGATCGACGGCAACTACGCGGTCGTCAACGTGCCCGTCGTCCGCGGCTGGGCCGTCGTCGTCTTCGAGGAATAGCCGGAAGCGGCGAAATCCGATGAAGCGGTGAAACATCCGCCGTCCCCGGCCGATATACACATGGAATCCAGCATGTGAACACAGGTTCGGCCATGCCCTCGGACGACGACATTCTGATCCAGCGTTTCGGAGCGGGTGACACCCAGGCCCTCGCGGTCCTGTTCACCCGCTACCACCGCCACGTCTACAACTACGCCCGCATGGTGCTGCACGAACCGGCCGCCGCCGAGGACCTGCTCCAGGAAACCTTCGCCGCCGCCGCCAATGCCGCCGGCCGCTACGAACCGCGCGGGCATTTCCGGGCCTGGCTGCTGGGTATCTGCCGACACCGCTGCCTGGACTGGCTGGAACGCCGCCAGCGCCGGGAGCGGTTCGCCAACGAAAACGGCTATCTGCTGCTGGACTCCGCTACCGCCGACTCCCCCAGTCAGGCAGTCCAACGCCAGGAACAACTGGAACTCACCCTGGCTGGACTGGCCCAACTGCCCGTCCCCCAGCGCGAGGCGGTGACCCTCCACGCGCTGCGGGACCTGTCCTATGCCGAGATCGCCGAGGTGATGGACTGCCCCATCAACACCGTCAAAACCCTGATCCGGCGCGGCCGCCTGCGCCTGGCCCGTTTGCTGGCCGAAACCGAGGGCACCGAATCATGAAAAACTGCCCCGCCACTCCCGCCCGTCTGCTCCGCTTCCTCGACGGCACCCTCTCCCTCCGCGATACGGCCGCAGTCGCCCGCCATCTGGCCGCCTGTCCCGCCTGCCGCCACCGGCTGGACAACATGCGCCGGGCGGAATCCGACCTGGCCGGACTGGCCGGACTGCCGGTCCCGGCAGAAACCCAGCTTCGCGTGCAGGAGCGGATCGGCCTGACCCAGAACCGGGACATTCTCACCATCGAGGAGGCGGCGGATTTCCTCCGTCTCGACTCCGGTCAGATGGCGGAAGCGCTGGACGACCTGCCCTGGTTCGAACTGGCGGGCCAAGTCCGCTTCCGCCGCCAGACGCTGCTCGACTGGATTCGCGAGCGCGAGCGCGAATGCACCCGCGAGCGCCTCCGGCACAGCTTCCGCAGCGCAACTGCCTAGGAGAAACCACCATGAACACCAGCGAAATCACCCGCCGGGCCGCCGAACTCATCCAACTGGCCAGCGACAGCCGGGCCAGCGACCTCCATCTCGAAACCGCCGGCGACGGGGTCCAGGTCCGCCTGCGCATCGACGGCGTGCTCCAGCGCCAGCCCACCATCCCCCCCGACGAAGGGACCGAATTGGTCCGCCACTTCAAGCAGATGGCCGCCCTGAACCCGGACTCTTGCGACCGGCCCCAGGACGGACGGGTGGCGCTGGACATGGGGGGCAAACGCCTCGACCTGCGCATCGGCACCCTGCCCACCCTCCACGGCGAACGGCTTGTGGCCCGTCTGCTGGACCGCTCCGCCGACCTGCCCTCGCTGGCGGAAATGGGACTGCATGCGGACACCCTCGCCACCATCCGCAAACTCTGCTCGCTCCCCAATGGCATCGTCCTGAGCACCGGCCCCACCGGCTCCGGGAAAACCACCCTCATGTATGCCATGCTCATGGACCTCGACCGGGAGCGCTGTGCCGTGTTCTCCATCGAGGACCCCGTCGAATACGAACTGCCCGGCGTCTCGCAGACCGCCGTCCGTCCGGCGGCGGGCGTCACCTTCTCGCGCGCGGCCCGAGCCATCATGCGCCAGGACCCGGACGTGATCATGGTGGGCGAAATCCGGGACCTGGAGACCGCCGAGATTTCGGTGCAGATGGCCCTCACCGGCCACCTCATCTTCACCCAGCTCCACGCCGCCACCGCTCCCGGCGCCTTGAAACGGCTGCTCGACATGGGGCTCGAACCCTTCCTGGTGAACCAGAGCGTGCGCGGAGTGATTTCGCAACGGCTCGTGCGCCGCCTCTGCCCGGCCTGCAAGCGTTCCGCCAAGGCCAACGGGAGTCTGCTGCCCGACGGCGTGCTCGAACGCCTCGGCCTGGACCATGCCGATTTTGCGGAGCCCGTGGGCTGCGACGCCTGCCGCGGCACCGGCTACCGGGGACGGCGGGCCATCCATGAAATCCTCCTGCCCGACGAAAAGGTCCAGCAGGCCGTCATGGGCGGCAGCCTCGAAGCCATCCGCCAGGCCGCCCGCGAAAACGGCATGGCCAACCTGTTCGAGGACGGCCTGCGCTACGCCGCCGCTGGGATCACCTCGCTGGCCGAGGTCGCCCGCGCCGCCGCGACCTGCGACTGGGATTGAGCCGGCAAGGCGGAACAAACTGACCCTAGCCCACTAGACATTGCCCTCTGGCCCGCATGTGCTAAGGTTATGTCCGATGAACGGGTGCCCGCACGGTTGCGGCCTGCCCTCTTTCCAGTCCATTTCGGAGTCCCGCATTCCATGTCCACGTTCGCCAAACTGGCGGGGGAAAACCTCGCCCTGACCGATGCCGACAAGCGCCGGATTCTCGCCGAGGCCCTCGCCAAGATCGGCGGCACGCCCCGCAAGGTGCTTATCATCCCCCCCGACTACACCCGCTTCAACTCCAACGCGGGCGTGCTCACAGCCATGCTCTACGAGATGCTCTCGCCCACGGCCGAGATCGACATCATCCCCGCCCTGGGCACGCACTTCGCCATGACCGAGGAGGAAATCCGCCACATGTTCGGGCCGGGCATTCCCCTCGACCGCTTCATCGTCCACGACTGGCGCAACGACGTGGTCCGCCTCGGCGAAATCCCCGGCAACCTCGTCTCCGAGTGGTCCGAGGGCCGGCTCGACTACTCGATCGACGCGATGATCAACAAAATCCTCCTCACGGGCTACGACCTCATCCTCTCGGTCGGCCAGATCGTCCCCCACGAGGTGGTCGGCATGGCCAACTACACCAAGAACATCATGGTCGGCGTCGGCGGGCCGGACATGATCAACAAGAGCCACTTCCTCGGCGCCTGCCACAACATGGAGCGGATCATGGGGCGCATCGACACCCCCGTGCGCCGCGTCTTCAACTACGGCGTCGAGACCTTCCTCTCCCACCTGCCCATCGCCTATGTCCTCACCGTCATGAGCAAAGACCGGGCCAGCGGCAAGATGGCCATGCGCGGCCTCTACGTGGGCGACGACATGGAGACCTTCGCCGAGGGCGCCCGCCTCAGCCAGCAGGTCAACCTCGACCTCATGGACGCCCCCCTCAAGAAAGTGGTGGTCTACCTCGACCCCACCGAGTTCAAGAGCACCTGGCTGGGCAACAAGAGCGTCTACCGCACCCGCATGGTCATCGCCGACGACGGCGACCTCATCGTCCTCGCCCCCGGACTCAAGCAGTTCGGCGAAGACCCCGAGATCGACCGCCTCATCCGCAAATACGGCTACCGCGGCACCCCCGCCACCCTCAAGGCGGTCGAGGAGAACGAGGACATCGGCAACAACCTCAGCGCCGCCGCCCACCTCATCCACGGTTCGAGCGAGGGCCGCTTCCGCATCACCTACTGCCCCGGCCCCGACATGACCAAGGACGAAATCGCCAAGGTCGGCTTCCTCCCCGGCGACCTCGCCGAAATGATGGCCCGCTACAACCCCGAGACCCTCAAGGACGGCATGAACACCCTCCCCGACGGCGAGGAGGTCTTCTTCATCAGCAACCCCGCCCTCGGCCTCTGGGCCCTCAAGAGCCAGTTCGCCTAGACAACAGGACCAAGTAGGGGCGAGGCTTGCCCTCGCCCAACCCCCTGCCAACCAGACGGGCCGCATGCCCGGATCTGGGTCTTGGTATTCCAGCCCTCGCAAGAGGGCGGCATATCGTTCCTTGGCCGTCAGCCCAAGAAGGAAGTGGCCGGAGCATCCTGCTCCGG
>LVAZ01000374.1 GCA_001603055.1 Victivallales bacterium Lenti_02 | reverse complement strand
CGGCGGCCCCGCCGAAGGCGAGCGGCTGGTCCGCGCCGTCCGCCTGCCTCTTCTGCCCGACCACCAGGACTGGGAGGAGATTTTCGCCGAATTCACCGAAACCCACCCCGCGTGGCCCGCCGTGGTCGCCGCCCTGGCCGACCCGCTGCCCCCCGGCTTCATCGCCATCGTCTTCCTGGACACGCTCAACGATCTGGCCGTGGCCGGGCAGCTCGACCGGCATCCCTTCGCCAGCGAGGAGGGTTGCCGACGGCTCGACGGCTGGCTGCGCAGCCCCCGTCCCGAACTCTATTCCTACGCCCTGAGCGCCACCACCGCCCTGCCCTTCGTGGGCCGCCGCGACCGCGAGCGGCTGCTCCCCCTGGCCCGCCGCCATCCGGACGAGGAAGTCCGGCTCGAAGCGGCCTGGGTGGCGGCGGCCACGGGCGACGAGTCCGGCATCCGCGATCTGGCCGGCTGGGCGCTGGACATCCGCCGCTCCCGCCAGGCCTGCCAGTATCTCCACGAACTCCAGCGCGAGGACGCCATTCCGGACACCGCCAAGGCCCCCGACTTCGAGGCGGTGGCCGCGCTCACCGCCTGGCTCGCCCTGCCCGAGCAGTTCGGCGTCTATCCCGACCGGGTCGAGATCGTCGACCGGCGCAAGCTGTTCTGGCCCCCGGCGGGGGAGCGCATCGAGCTGCGCCTGCTGCACTATTCGCTCGAGGTGGACGGCTACATCGAGGAAGGCGTCGGCATCGTCGGCGAAATGACCTTCGCCCTGCTCGACGAGCCCACCGCCGAACTCTCCCACGAGGACATCTACGGGCTCTACTGCGCCTGGGAGATGATCTACAACAACTCCCCCGACGCCCCCGAAGACTGGAAGCCGGCAACCGGCCGCGCCATCCTCGCCCGCCACAATCCCGGCTTCCCCGTCCGCGACGAATGAGGAACCGCCCATGAGCATCGCCTTCGCCGAGCCGGACTGGCAGCGCATCCGCGACACCTACACCGCCTGGTGGAACGGCACCCTCGGCCGCCCCCTCATCAACGTCGCGGTCGGCGGCTATCCGCGCGAACGGCCCGAACCGAAACTGGCCCGCGCCCGGCGCACCGCCTTCTACGGCGACGGCGTGTCCGCCGAGGCCATCGTCGACCGGGTGGACTGGGACCTCGCCGGCAACCGCTATCCCGGCGACAGCTTCCCCAGTTGGTTCGTGGACTTCGGCCCCGGCGTCGGCGCCCTCTTCCTCGGGGCGCGGGCGGAGACGGACGAGAACACCGTCTGGTTCCACCCCGGCGAGGAACGGGAGCTGGCCGCGACGAATCTGCATTTCTCCCCCGACCACCCCTGGTTCCGGCGGATCGCCGACCTCTACCGGGCGGGCATCGCGCGCTGGCAGGGCGCGGTCCAGATGGGCATGACCGACCTCGGCGGCGGGCTGGACCTGGTCTCGACCTTCCGCCCCGGCGAGCAGCTCCTGCTCGACCTCTACGACTGTCCCGAAGAAGTGAAACGGGTCACCTGGCAGGTCCACGAGGCCTGGTTCGAGATGTTCGCGGCCTTCAACCGGATACTCCAGCCCGTGAATCCGGGCCATACCTGCTGGACGCCGATTTTCTCCGCCGAGCCCTACTACATGCTCCAGTGCGACTTCTGCTACATGATCGGGCCGGAGATGTTCCGCGAGTTCGTGCGGCCCGAGCTGGCGGCCTCCTGCCGCCGCCTGGTCAATCCCTTCTACCATCTGGACGGCCCCGGCCAACTGCCCCATCTCGACTACCTGCTCGAAATCCCCGAGCTGAAGGGGGTGCAGTGGGTTCCCGGCGCGGGCGCGCCCCCGATCACCGAATGGCCCGAGGTCTACCGCCGCATCCGCGCGGCGGGCAAACGGGTCCAGATTTTCCTCGAAGCCAGCACGGGGCTGCGCACCCTCGATATCCTGGTGGACCAGCTCGGGTCGGCCGAGGGCATCGTCCTCATCGGCGGCGTGGGCCGCGACCGCGAGGACGAACTGCACGAACTCATCGCCCGCTACGCCTGACCGGCATCTTCGGGAGGAAAGGAAGGCCGATGATCTTCTACGTGGTGACCGAACCGGAGTCCGTGTACCGGGCGAAGGATGGCTGGACCCGGGTGAAGTTCATGCTCGAAAAACAGGCGCGGGACCACTGTCTCGTCCTGCACTACGCCGAGATCACCCGCGAGCTGGTGGCCGAACTCAAACCCTGGGCCATCTGCCACAGCGGCGGCGGCACTCCCCACGATTCCTACGACGTGATCACCCGGCCCGCCTACCGCTGGCTCACCCGCCAGTGTCCCGTTCCCCAGATCGGCTTCTGCGGCGGCCACCAGATCATCGCCCGCCACTTCGGCGGCA
>LVAZ01000373.1 GCA_001603055.1 Victivallales bacterium Lenti_02 | reverse complement strand
CCGCCCTGCGGGCCGGCGCGGGTCTGGCAACAGTGCTGCGCCCGCTTGGCGCGGCCCGCTTCGCCTCCCCCTGCCTGTCGCTGATCGTGCAGGATGTGCCCGACGGCGGAAGCGGTTTTCTGGGGCCGGAGGCTCTGCCCTTCGTGGCCGAATTGGCCTCGCGGCAGCAGGCGATCGTGTTCGGCCCCGGTCTCGGCGGCCATCCCGCCAGCGGCGAGGTGCTGGCGGCGGTTCTGGCCGCGCCCCTGCCGACAGTGCTCGATGCGGACGGTCTGCGGCTGCTGGCCGCCCATCCCGGGCTCGGCGCGGCGGCGGCCGGCGGTCTGGTGCTCACCCCCCATCCCGGCGAGATGCGGGTTTTGCTGCGGGGCTTCGGGCTGGAGCGCTGGCAGACTGCCCCGCGCCGGGAACAGGCCCTGGCCCTGGCCGAAAGAACGGGCGCCGTGGTGGTGCTCAAGGGGCTGGGCACGGTGGTCGCCGCTCCGGACGGCCATGTCTGGATCAACACCAGCGGCTCGCCCGTCTCAGGCTATAGTCTCCCTGATGGCGGACGATCTGCTCGATCTGGTCGGTCCCGCCCTCAGGGATATCTGTCCCCTGGTCTAGTCTTTGGTTGCGGTGCAGCAGAGCAGGAGTGCGCGATGGGGTATTTGCAGAACATTCTGAATCAGGGCGGCGAAGTGATGTACCTCATCTTCGCCTGCGGGATCATCGCCGTGTTCATCATCCTCAGCCGCCTGTTCCACCTGCACCGGGCGCAGATCGATGTGCATGAGTTCATCAGCGGGCTCTACAACGTGCTGCGCCAGCAGAGCGTGGTCGAGGCGGTGCATATCTGCGACGAGACGCCCGGCCCGGTGGCCCATGTGGTCCGGGCCGCGATTCTCCATGCCGACCGGGACGAGGCGGCCATCCGGCAGGCGGTCGAGGAGGCGGCGCTGGTCGAGGTGCCCCGGCTCGAACGCTTCATGAAGCTGCTCGCCACCATCGCTCTCCTGGCCCCCCTCCTGGGGTTGCTCGGCACGGTGGTGGGCATGATCCACGCCTTCGACGCCATGCAGGCGGAAGGCCCCTTCGTCAGCACCAACGTGCTGGCCGGCCATGTCAAGCTGGCGCTCTACACCACGGCGGCGGGATTGACCGTGGCGATCCCGACCTATGCGTTCTACAACTATCTGGTCGCCCGCATCGAGTCGCTGGTCATCGACATGCAGAAGGCGGCGGCGGAGATGACCTACTTCGTCACCCACAACGAGATTCACCTGGATGCGGTCACCGTGGCCGCCGTCGGCGAGGACGCGGAGCCGGGCGACGATGAAAATTAAGCCCACCGTCAAAATCATCTCGAATCCCTTCTCCCTGGTGCCGGTGATCGACGTCTTCTTTCTGCTCCTGGTTCTCTTCACCATCAGCAGCTCGGTCACCTTCTGGCCGGGGCAGAAAGTGGAGACCGAGGTGCGTCTGCCCACGACGCGCCTCGCCACCATGAGTGTGGCCGACAAGCTCATCGTCACCATCACCAACTCCGGCGATCTCTTCTTCAACTCCAAGCCCATGGCCGACATCGAGGACCTCGAACGCGAGCTGCGCGAGCTGGTCCGGGCCAGCCAGCAGGAGGGGGCGGGAGACGAGGGGAGCGCCCACCGTTCCCGGCGCCCCATGCTGGTGCTGCGGGCCGACCGGCGTCTGCCCTTCGAGCAGATCGTCCAGGTCGAATTGCTGGCCCGCGAGCTGAATCTGGATGTCTTCGTCATGCTCGATCCGAGCAGCCGCTCCGTCCCTATACGGATTTTGGAAGCCGATGACCAGTGAATTCGCCAAACCAAGGTCGCGCCGCCCGGCCGACAGCGAATGGCTGAGCGCGGGTTTCGGCCTGGCCGGAACCCTGATTCTGGCGGTCTTTGCCTGGTTCGGTTTCCGTCATGAACCGGTCCCCCCCCTGGCTCCGGCCTATGCCGAGACCAAGGGTTCCTCCCATTTCGTGGCGAGTCCCGGCCAGCCCGGCGGGATTGCCGAATGGGAGAGGATGCTGCATATCTGGGCGCGGTTGGCCGATCCCACTCTCCTTGTTCTGCCGGACGAGGAGCTTGGCTTCAGCCGAGTTCGCCAGACGCCGCGCCATTTGCCGGAGAGTCCGTTGCCCGAGTACCGGTTCACCATCGTTTTGGCTGCGGAGGCTCCGCAGCCCGAAATCCGGCTGGCCGCTCCCCGCCAGGAATTGCCCGACGAGTTGCGCCAGCGTTGGCTGGTGGCACCGCCGGAAACGCGGGAGTACCCGCCGGTGGCGCCACTGCCGCGCAGCATTGTCTGGCATCGTCCGGATGGGCAGGTGCTTGCCGCCATGCCCGAGCTGGATATCGGCACCGTGCGCCGGGCCATCGCCGAGGGAGGGCATCCCCGCTATCCGACACGGCTCGAAATCCAGGCGGGCGACAGCGCCTTCCCGACCCGCATCCGGGTGCGGCGTCCCTCGGGAAACACCGCCCTCGATCTGCATGCGGTGGCGGTGCTGCAACGCGATGTGGGACTCATGGAACGGCGGCAGCGATTCGGCCTGGAGGCTGGCCGCCCCCTCTATCTGCCGCCCCCGGGTGGCAGCGCGATCATCGAAATCGAATGGAGCCTCTTCCCCGCCGAATTGACTGTGGCGGAGTAGGGCAGGCCAAGCAAGGATTCCGCTATGTTCGAGATTACGGTGGGAAATGGTTTCTCGCTTTGCACGGCCTTCCTGTTGCTGGTATGCGCCGCGCTCGGGATATACGACTTCTGGCGGGAGAACGCGCACGACTGGGAGCTGTCGGAGGAACGGCTCGGCCATTGTCCAGCCTGCCGCCTGCGCTTCATCGTCGCCCGCCACGAGCGCGTCGTCCGCTGTCCCAACTGCAACGAGCTGTGCTCGCGGGCCAATCGGTGAGCGGGCGGGCAGGAGGCTTCCGATGCGGATAGTCAGCGGTTTGGCGGGCGGGGTCCGGCTGGTGGCGCCCCGGGGGATGGACGTGCGCCCCACCAGCGACCGGGTCAAGGAATCCATGTTCGGCAGCCTGGGGGACATCCAGGGCTGGACGGTGGTGGACCTTTTCGCCGGCACGGGGGCGCTGGGGCTCGAAGCCCTCAGCCGGGGGGCGGCGCGGGTGCTGCTCTTCGACACCAATCCCCGTTCCCTCGCCTGCGTGAAGGACAATCTGGCCGCCGTCTGCCGGGCCGTCCCCGACCTGTCCGGCACGGCGGAAGCCGTGCGCGCCGACGCGGCATCCGCCCCCCGCCGCCTGCCCGAACTGGCGGGGAGGGTTCAGCTTCTCCTGGCCGATCCCCCCTACCATCCCGCCGAGCATGAGTACGGGGCCGAGAAACTGGCTCGGGACGCGGCTATGGCCCGCTGGGCCGAGGGGGCGCTCCTGGTTCTGGAGCATGCCACCGACACGCTGCTGGCCTGGCCCGCAGGCAGTCCGTGGAAGCTGCTCCGCCGTCGCGCGTTCGGTTCCCGCACCCTGTCCTTCGCCCGCGCCCTTCCGCCACAACCTTGACGGTTCCATTTTTCCGTGATGGCAGACTGGAAGGCAGGTGTCTCGTTCCCGTCCTTGGGTTTCCTTGAACGTGCATGGGCGTGATGTTCGGTCAAGCGCAGAAAACCACAGAGGGGATTATTCCCGAAGCAGATTGCCGGCCGACCCGGCGGTCAGAACCTGCATCTGGCGGATGGCGATCTGGTTGAGGCGGCCGAGCCGCTCGCCCTGGGGCAGTGCCATGTGGATGAGTTCCGCGTTCAGGCTCTCGAGGTTGGCCAGGACGAGCAGTTGCTCGATGGTGGCGTGGTCGCGCATGTTGCCTTGCTGACCGGGGTTCCGGCTGCGCCATTCCGCCGCCGTGTGGCCGAACAGGGCGACATTGAGGAGGTCGGCCTCGCTGGCATAGGTCGCGGCGGCCTGGGCGGGCGTGACCTGCGGCGGCACCAGATGCGCCCGGATGGCGTCGGTCTGGATGCGGTAGTTGAGTTTGGCAAGGGTGCGGTTGAGGTTCCAGGCCAGCGAGAGACGGCTGTTCTCGTCCTCTTTGAGACGCTGGAACTCCTTGATGAGGAAGAGCTTGAACTCGACTGATATCCACGAGGCGAATTCGAAGGCGATGTCCTTGTGGGCGAAGGTCCCGCCGTAGCGGCCCTGCCGGGAAACGATCCCGATCGACCCTGTCCCTTCGATCCACTGCTTGGGGGTCAAAGTGAAACTGTTGAGCCCCGCGCGCATTCTAAACCCGTCGAATTCGACGGGATTAAAATCCGGGTTGTTCAGGCGTTCCCATATTCCTAGGAATTCGATGGTGTTGCGGTTGCGCAGCCAATTACGGATGAGGTCGTCGCTGTGTTCCGGATTCCGATGCCGGGCGATGTCGGTGAGGGAGATGTAGTCCTGCTCCTGGTGGAGGAGAACGGTGATTTCGGTTCCCTTGACATGGACGGTGGTTTTGCGGGTTTGGCTCATTCTGGCTCCTCCTCGGGGGCGGTCATGGGGTTTGGGCGCGTCCCGGCCTGGCGCATGGCTGGCAGGCAAAGCGATGGCAATTCCCAGGGCGCACCACTCACTCGGATATCATAGGAAATTCCACCGCCGGAATCAAGCCGGAAAATCAGTCGGCGATGTGGAATTCGCCGAGGGCGGGATCGGGGGGGATGGGGGTGATCCGGACCTGTTCGACCCGCGCCCAGGCGGGGCCGTGGCGGAGCCAGCCAATCATTTCCTCGACCATCCAGGCCTCCCCCTGGAGCAGGCATTCCACGGTGCGGGAGTCGCGGTTGCGGACGTAGCCCTTCAGACCGTCATACCGTTCCGCCTGGTTGCAGGTGTGCCAGCGGAAGCCGACGCCGGTGACGCGGCCTTCGACCAGAATGCGGCGGGCGATAGGGGATGCGGAACTCATGGCGGATCGTCCGGGGGGATAGTGGGCAGAGCGGGTTGCGCCAGCTATAGTAACACGTTTCATCTACGGCGGAAACCCTAGAGTCCCGGATTCTGTAATTCTAGTTGCCCGATATGGAAAAAGGTACGATCTATGCACAACGGCCAGCCGCAGTTCGCCCTCCTGCTTGATTTCGAGAACCTCATTATCAGTCTGGAAAACAGTGTTCCCGAGGCGGAGAAGCCGTTCAACCTGAACCGCACGCTGCGGTTTCTGGAGAACCGCTACGGGCAGGTGGTCTACCGCAAGGCGATCGCGGACTGGAGCAATCCGACGTTCCGCAAGTATGCGGTGGACTTGCAGCGGAGCGGGGTGGAGATGCAGCATGTGGTGCGCATCGGCTACAACGCCAAGAACACGGCGGACACCTATCTGGTGCTCGAGGCCATGAACTGCCTGCTCCAGTATCCCGACATCGGCGGCTACATCATCGCCACCGGGGACGTGGATTTCCTGCCCCTCATTTCCCGGCTGAAGGCCTCCGGCCGGAAGGTGATCGGCATGGGGGCCGAGGGGGCCATCGCCGGTTCGCTCCTGCAGAACTGCGATGAGTACGTCTGCTGCACCGTCGACGGGCTGGAGGTGAAGGACCGGTGCTGCGTCGATACCGGCGTGGTGGTGAACGCCCTGCGGGCGGTGTTCCGCGAACGCGGCGAGCGGAGCCTGGTCGAGGTGGAGCAGGGTCTGCGGCGCGAGATTCCCGGTTTTTCGCCGGAGGACTATGGCGCGGCCGATCTGGTGGCCCTGCTCGGCCAGGTGCGCAATTTCGTCGCCGTCGAGAACGGCCGGGTGCGCTGGGAAGGGCCGAGCGAGCCCCCCCGCGAAAGCGGGACGCCGGCTCCCGCCGACGGCGAGCTGTCCTTCGCCGACTACATGCACGCCACCCGCTGGTTCGTGACCGATCCGGAACTCCGCGACCGGGTGCTGCGGGCGATGTTCCACACTCTGGCGGACGGCTCGACGCTCGATGTGGCCGACTTGCGCGCCGCCGTGGACCCGAACGAGGAAATGACCGACAAGCAGTGGTACGGCACCCTGTTCTCGCTCAAGTGCGGCGGGGGGCTGTACGAGCATCCGGAGGCGGGCGAGCACTCGATGGACGCGCGCCGGGTCAGTCTTTTCCGCGGAATCGAGGACGAGGACGAGTTCCGCATCCGCTACTATTGCAGCCTGTTCCACAAGGCCTACGGCGAGCGGGAGGACATCACGCCGGAACTCTGCGCCGAGCTGCTCTACGGCGAGGAGGCCGAGAGCAAGGTCGGGCTGTTCCAGGACATCTTCTCCCGCCTGGCCCGGCGGCGTTAGGCATCAGCCCAGCGGGCAGGTGCCCTTGGTCTGGCAGCAGCCGCCCGAGGGACACTTGCCGAGGGAGCAGGACGCCTCGGGTTTCTTCACGCTGGCGCTGAACGTGGAGAGCAGCTTCCTGGGGTCTGCCGCGCCGCATTCGGGGCAGGGCGGCGCGGGTTCGGAATACCGTTCGTGGCGGTGGGCGAATTCGTGCTTGCAGGTATTGCAGCGGTATTCGTAGATGGGCATGGGGGGGATTCCTTGGCTACGGGCGCGGTTCGCGCAGAAGGTCGCAGTTGGGGTCGAAGAGTTCGCTCAGCTCGACCACCCGCCGCTCCGCGCGGGAGAGTTCGGCGGCGACGCCGACCGCCACGCTCCAGAGGCCGTCGATGGCGGTGGCGCGGGGCTGGCGGCCGGTGCGGATCGAGTCGAGGAAAGCCTGGATGATGCTGGGGTCCGAGCCGCCGTGCCCGCCCTTGCGGGGGCCGATCTGGTAGTCGATGCGGTCGGTGGACCAGCGGGGCTGCCAATGGACGGCGGAGCCGTGCAGGTCACCCTCGCCGTGGGCGGCGGTTCCCTCGATGAGGTAGCGGCGGTTGGTGATCGGGGTGGCGAAGTATTCGGAGTGGGAGGCGGTGGCGCCGTTGGCGTACTCGACGATGGCGATGCCCTGGTCGTGGGTGTCCTTGTCCGACAGGTACATGCACTCGTCGCGGTGGTAGCCGTCCACCGCCGCCGTCTGGTCGTTGAACAGGAGCGTGTCGGTGGCGGGGGCGGCGTCCGGGCATTCCTTGGCGTAGGGGCAGACCGAGCAGCGCGGCCCGGCGGGAACCCCGTCGCGGAGGGGGAAGGGGAGGCGGTCGGGCCGGAAAACCGAGACGCTGGCGAAGCAGGCCACGCGGGCGGGCCGGGTCTGCGGCCCCATGAGGTAGTTGATCACGTCGAAATCGTGCGAACCCTTGTGAATCCAGAGCCCGCCGGTCTGGCTCTTGAAGCGGTTCCAGCGGCTGTGGTAGGTGCGGCCACCGTTGTAGTGCTCGATGGCCTGGAGGGAGAAAATGGTGCCGAAGACTCCCTGGCCGACCAGTTCGCGCAGCTTGTGGACCACGGGGTCGTGGCGCAGGTTGAAGCCCATCGACAGGGTTTTGTCGGCGCGGCGGGCGGCCTCGATCACCCGGAGGCAGCCCTCGACGGTGGTAGCCAGGGGTTTCTCGATGTAGACGTGCTTGCCGCTTTCGAGGGCCAGGATGGCGTGTTCCTCGTGGTGGCAGTCCACGCTGGCGATGACGATGGCGTCGAGGTCCTTCCGGCTGGCCAGTTCCGCCGCCGAATCGTGCAGGTCGCAGGCGATGCCCAGTTCGGTTCTGGCACCCTGGGCGCGGACCGGGTTGGTGTCCGCCAGAGCCGCCACTTCCACCTCGTTGGCGTGGGGGCCGACGAAGCTCTTGCCGAAGCAATGGATGCCGCGGCCGCCCGTGCCGATGATGCCGATGCGCAGTTTGCCCATTTCCGTTTTCCTCTAGGCTGGCACCGGGACGGTGCCGAGCAGATCGAGCACCACGTCCCGCTTGCTGATTCCCGAATAGCTGGCCTTGGTTTCCAGGACGAGGCGGTGGGAGACGACGACGGGGGCCAGTTCCTGCACGTCGTCGGGAATGGCGTAGTCGCGCCCGCGCAGGAAGGCGAGGGCTTGAGTGGTGCGGTGGAGAAGCAGGGCGGCGCGGGGACTGGCCCCGAGCTGGAGGCGGGAGTCCTCGCGGGTGGCGCGGATAACCTCGGTGATGTAGCGCACCAGCGTCGGCTCGACCGTCACGTTGCGCACCCGGGTCTGGAGGTCGAGAATGTCCTGGGTGGTGGCGACGGGGCGGAGGTCGTCGAGGGGATGGTGGTCGCGCTGGGTCTCGACGATGGCGATTTCGGCGGCGGCGTCCGGATAGCCGATTTCGAGGCGCATGGCGAAACGGTCGAGCTGGGCTTCGGGGAGGGGATAGGTGCCGTGGTATTCCACCGGGTTCTGGGTGGCGAGGACGAAGAAGGGCTTCGGCAGGGGCCGCCGTTCGCCCTCGATGCTGACCTGGTACTCGCTCATGGCCTCGAGCAGGGCGGACTGGGTCCGGGGCGAGGCGCGGTTGATCTCGTCGCCGAGGAGGATGTTGCAGAAGACGGGGCCGGGACGGTAGGTGAATTCGCCGGTCTGGGGGGAGTAGATCATACCGCCGGTGATGTCGGTGGGCAGCAGGTCGGGGGTGAACTGGATGCGGTGGTATTCGCCCTGGATCGAGCGGGCGAGGGCCTTGGCGAGGGTGGTCTTGCCGACTCCCGGCACGTCTTCGAGCAGGACATGGCCGTTGGCGAAGAGGGCGACCAGCAGGTATTCGATGACTTGGTCCTTGCCCCGCATGACCAGGGCCAGATTGTCCTTGAGGGCGCGGGCGACAGGATTCATGCAGTCCACCGGCTAGGGGTTGTGGTTCGCGACAGGTGCCAATGTAGCCTGCCTTGCCCGCTTCGCCGCCTGCGTGGCATGGGTTTCAGTCCCCGGAGAGGGCCGCGATGGCGAGCCCGGCCTCGCCCGCCACGGAGTAGAGCAGATACCAGC
>LVAZ01000372.1 GCA_001603055.1 Victivallales bacterium Lenti_02 | reverse complement strand
CCCAGGGAGGCGGGGAATCAGGAGCAGGAACGGGAACGGGGCGGGCGGCCGCCGCGCGGGCGCCGCGAGGACGAGGAACTGGCCAATTTCGACCGGCTTTCCGCCGCCGCCCCCCGGCGGCTCGAATTCCCCGCCTTCCCTGAGTGGGAAACCCCGCCGCCAAGGCCCACCGAGGACGACGACCGGACGGTGTATTTCCAGAACCTGCCGATCCATCCCCGTGTGCTCAAGGCGCTGCTGGTGGACCTCGGCTTCGAGCGCTGCACGGAAATCCAGGGCATGGCCCTGCCCCACACCCTGGCCGGGCTGGACGTCGCGGGCCGGGCGCAGACCGGCACCGGCAAGACCGCCGCCTTCCTCATCAGCATCTTCACCCGCCTGCTGGAGGAGAATCCCGAGCGCGCCCCCCACCAGCCCTTCGCCCTCTGCATCGCCCCCACCCGCGAGCTGGCCATCCAGATCGAGCACGACGCCGCCCTCATCGGCAAATACTGCGGCCTCCGCACCCTCGCCGTCTACGGCGGCATGGACTACGACAAGCAGCGCAACCACATCGCGGCGGGCGTCGACCTGGTCGCCGCCACCCCCGGCCGCCTCCTCGACTATGTCCAGAAAAAGGCCATCGACCTCTCGAAGGTGAAGGTCATGGTGATCGACGAGGCGGACCGCATGCTCGACATGGGCTTCATCCCCGACGTGCGCCGCATCATCTCCCGGCTCTGCCGTCCCGAGGGACGCCAGACCCTGCTGTTCAGCGCCACGCTGGACCAGACCATCATGGAACTCGCCAAAACCTGGATGCGCCCCAACCCCGTGGTCCTGGCGGCCGATCCGGGCCAGATGGTCGCCCCCTGCATCGAGGAAACCGTCTACGCCATCTCCGTGCGGGAAAAGCTGCCCCTGCTGCTCTGGCTGCTCAAAAACGAGACCTGGAGCCGCGTGCTCATCTTCCGCAACCAGCGCTTCGACGTGGAACGCCTGTACCACGACCTGCACCGCCACGGCGTCCACTGCGAGATGCTCAGCGGCGACGTGCCCCAGAAAAAGCGCCTCCACATCCTCGAGGCCTTCCGCAAGGGCGACATTCCCGTGGTGGTCGCCACCGACGTGGCCGGGCGCGGCATCCACGTCGAGGACATCTCCCATGTCATCAACTACGACTTCCCCTTCGAGGCCGAGGACTACGTGCACCGCATCGGCCGCACCGGCCGGGCCGGTCACGCGGGCAAGGCCATCAGCTTCGCCGGCGACGACTGCGCCTTCGTCATCCCCGAGATCGAGGAGTACATCGGGCGCTCCCTCCCCACCGTCGTCCCTACCGCCGAAATGGTCGAGGCACCGCCCGCCCCGAAGGGCGAGCACGGCGAGAAAATCCACCCCCGCCGCCCCGCCGCCGAACGGCCCGCCAACCGCCGCCCCGGCGGGCCCCGGCGCTCGTCGCGCCCCGGCGGCAAACGCCGCTAATCGACCTTCTTCGCGACGTGGATTTGCATTCTCCCGCGCAAGGCCTAGCCTTGCGGGGTGACACGGCAACCATGCGACGAGGTAGGTCATGGCTCGAAACGTTACCATCAGCGCTCTCGGTCCGGCCGCTCTGCCGGGATACGCGGACGCCCCCTTCGACCAGGCGCTCGACCGGATGCTCGCCCACTGGCGCGGGCAGTTCGACATCGTGCTGCCCGACCGGCCCGACCTGATCGTCGTGCCCGAGGCCTGCGACCGCTTTCCCGCCATGCCCCTCGAACGGCGGCTGGAATACTATGCCTACCGGGGCGACCGCGTGCGCGACTTCTTCGCCGAAGTCGCCGCCGCCAACTCCTGCTATCTGGCCTATTCCGCCTGCCGGGACCTGCCCGACGGCAGCCGCCGCAACTCGACCCAGATCATCGACCGCCAGGGCCGCGTGGCCGGCATCTACAACAAGAACCATGTGGTGGTCGAGGAGACCACCCGCTCCGGCATCCTCTGCGGCAGGGACGCGCCCGTCATCGAATGCGACTTCGGCACCGTGGGCTGCGCCATCTGCTTCGATCTCAACTTCGCCCCCATCCGCGCCAAGTACGCCGCCGCCCGCCCCGACCTCATCGTCTTCTGCTCCATGTACCACGGCGGCCTCATGCAGAACTACTGGGCCTACGACTGCCGCGCCCATTTCGTCGGTGCCATCTGCGGCGACCAGTGCACCGTCATCAACCCCCTCGGCGAACTCGTCGCCGCCAGCACCAACTACCACCACCACGTCACCGCCACCGTCAACCTCGACTGCACCCTCGCCCACCTCGACTACAACCGCGGCAAGTTCCGCGCCATGAAGGAGAAGTACGGGCGTAGCGTGCAATTCACCGACCCCGGCCACCTGGGCTGCGTCCTCATCACCAACGGGCTCGAGGACCGGACCGTGGCCGACCTCGCCGCCGAGTTCGAGGTCGAGCTGCTCGACGACTACTGGGCCCGCGCCCTCCGCCACCACGCCGAGAACACCGAGCCCTAGCGCGGCTCCTCCGGAACGCCCAGGGAGCGGGTGCCGACCTTGAGCGCCCGCTTCTCGTCCTGGGCGAGATACACCGTCTGGGTCGGGAAGGCGAACTCGAGACCCTCCGCCTCGAAGCGGCGCTTGATCTCGAGGTTCATCGCCGTCCGCCACTCCTGGTATTCCCACCAGTCCAGCGGCTGTTTCACCCCGTGATACCAGACCACCACGGTGAGGTTCAGCGAATAGGCGGCGAACTCGGTGAAATGAACCCGGGGGGGGAAGTCCGCCACCATGCCCGGATGGTTCGCGAACAGCTCGTTCAGAATCTCGATCGCCCGCCGCAGTTTCTCGTAGGGCGTGTCGTAGACCAGCCCGATCACCGTAGTCCACTTGATGTACGGGCGCCGACCGACGTTCTCGATCACGCTGTCGGCCGTGATCTTGTTGGGAATCGAGACCAGATGCCCGTCGAGCGTGCGGATGCGGGTCGAACGGAAACCGATGGACTCGACCGGACCGGTCACGGCGCCGATCACCACCCGCTCGCCGATCCGGAAGGGACGGTCGAGCAGGAGCATCACGGTGCCGAACAGGTTGGCGATGGTGTCCTGGGCCGCGAAGGCCAGGGCCAGACCGGCGATGCCCGCGCCGGTGAGGACCGCCGCGATGTTCCAATCGAGGATGTATTTGCCGATGGTCACCGAGGCCACCGCCACGACCACGAACTTGAGAGCCTTGCGGACCACCTCGACAATCGCGTTGTCCAGGTCGTTGTCCGACCGTTCCGCCAGACGCCGCAGATAGCGGTCGAGCACATCGACCAGCCGGTAGATGTACCAGAAGATGGCGCCCACCGCCAGGGCCAGCGCCACCCGGCTCAACAGGTCCATCAAAGTCTCGGGAATCACCCCGAGGAACAGCACCGCCAGCGTCGTGTAGATACCCGTCGCCTCGATGAATAGCACCACCGGCTGGAGAGCGGCGGAAAAAACCAGGTCGTCGAACTCGGTCTTGGTCAGCCTGCTCAACGCGCCCAGCTTGTGTTCAAGCACATAGCGGGCTACCCGCGCCAGCACGAAGGTCGCCATCAGCACAACTAGCGCGATCACATAGCGGATGATCGAAATGCCGAAGAACGTGCGCTGCCAGTATTTACCCAGGAACTGCTCAATGCTGTCCATCGTGTCCCGGATCACCCGGTCGCCCACCCGGTCGAGCAGCACCGGTTCCACCATTTCCTCCGGCTCCTCGGCAGCAGGTTTCCCGGCGGCCTGTTCCTGGGCGATGGCCAGCGCCGGATACTGGACATTCTGGGCCAGGACCGGGGCGGCGGCGAAGACGACAAGCAGCAGAATCAGGGAGAACCAGCGGGACATTGCATGACCTTTTCCGTGAAGAACACCAAACGGGGACCGGACAAGTCGGAATCTAGCCCCGCTGGCGACTCCGGCAAGCCCCTCTCAGCCGGGGATGACGTTGAACATCTTCGGCTGGTTGCCGGTGATGAAATAGTAGAACACCCCGAACAGGGCCGGGAACAGCGCCCCGAGCACCTCGCCCGCGATCAGTCCCAGAAACAGGGGTTTGAGCCGGTTGTAGATTTTCGAGCCCCCGTAGCGCACGATGGCGGCCTTGATGAACCAGGCCAGCAGATAGGACGGCCCCATCCAGCGCAGCGGGGTCGAGCACCAGGTCACGAACAGCAGAGGGTGAAGCGGCCACCAGGGGAAGCGCAGCCGCGCAGCCGTGAAACCCAGCACCAGAACCAGCCCGGCCACCATCACCGCCACGCAGAGCGGCGAGGGGTTGACCGCGCCCAGCCGGCCGAGGAACGAGCCGGTCTCCTCGCTGCTCGCCCCCTGGGCCGCCAATTTGCGCCGGATCAGGACCTGATTCTCGAAAGCCGTGCGGGGCACCGAGACGGTGGACCAACTGTCGCCGGTGGCGCTGCCCATGTCGTACTTGATGTAGAGAGTCACCGGCACCGACACCGCCAAGGCCACCAGCACCGCCAGGGCGCAGGCCACGGCCGGCCCGCCCAGGCGCACCCGGCGCATGTCGAGCACCTTCAGCGAATTCACCATGAAGGGGTAGAGGGCCTCGCGCGGGTCGATGAACAGCACCGTCGAGACCAGCATCAGCAGAAGGAGCTGATGCGGCCCCACCGCCAGCGCCCCGAACAGCCCCCACAGCGTCGCGCAGGGCCAGAAATAGCACTTCAGATAGATCAGCCCCGTCTCCGCGATGATCCGCCCCAGCACCACGAACCCCATCACCATGATCCCCGCCGCCGCCAGGGCCAGCGTCCAGTCCAGGCCGATCAGGGCAAGCTGTCCCACCAGCAGCAGAAAACAGAACAGAAACACGCGAAATCCCCACACCGCGTCCCCGCCCACCGCCTCGGCGGAGGCCAGCCCGCAGGCCCGCCGCAGCACCGCCGTGTAGTACTGCCGCCCCGTGTAGAGCAGGCTGACGCTCACCCCCGCCGCCGCCCCGAACAGAGCGAAGCTCTGCGGCTGCACCGAGAAGTAGCTCCAGCCCTCCACCGGGGCCATCAGGTCGATCCCGTAGCCGATCAGCCAGCCCGTCAGCAGATGCCAGAGAAACGGCCCGATCCCGAAGGACAGACAGACGTCGCCGGGGATGAAATAGGCGATCCCGATGATAATCAGGTAGAGATGCGGGCGCAGCAGCATCCCGCCCCCGCCCCGCATCAGCCAGGGGGCCAGCTTGCCCAGCGCCCGGAAATCGAAGTCCGTCGGGATGGGAATCAGATAGTGGGGAAACCAGGTGCAGCCGAAGTTGTTCAGATGCACGGCGAAGACGATGCCCGCCGTGACCAGGAACAGACGGCTGCCGAACAGGGACGCGCTCCTTTTCCCCGGCTCGGGGAGCAGCGATTCGGTGAAGCGGGCGATGGGATAGGGCAGATGCTCATGCTCCGCCCACTGTCGGTGCATGGCCAGGGCCAGGCCGATGAGACCGATCCAGAGGGTCATCGACATGGGCAGCCAGAACCCGAGCGGCCGCGCCCAGGCCCGCCAGGGAACCCGCGACGGATGGACATGGTCGCCGCCCACCCCCAGACCCTGCACGAAACCGCCGACCACCCGGTCCTCGTCCTCGCTGATGTCCACCAGCAGGCGCGGCGGCACCGCCTCCACCACCTTGTTGTCGCGCCAGCCGGGCTGGGTCTTCTGCAAATGGTGGGGCATGACCAGCGAGGGGATCAGGGTACGCAGCAGGCCACCGCCGGGAATCGAGGCCCCGGCCAGGGTCAATGCCATGATGACCGCCAGTTCCCGCCCGCTCAGCGACCACCGCCGCAGGATGGGATTCACCACCAGCACCGTCAGCAGCAGCAGACCGTAGATCGAGGCGGGCATGTTGTTGCCCACCAGATAGGTCTGCCGCAAGACCCAGTCGTTGAGAAAACAAAAGCCGCCGACAAAGGCCGCGCCCAGGAGGCCAAGTAAAATGCTCCGCCGTGTCATCGGGTCCCTTTCCTAGGCCAGCAGCTTCGCCAGTTCGTCGCGCTTCGCCCGCAACAGCTCGGGGCTGACCATGTAGCCGTGCCCCTCGATGTGGAAGCCCTGGCGCGGATCGTTCTCGTAGACCGGAATCGCCGCCGCGACCGCCGCCAGCTCGTCGCGGGCGATTTCGCGGAAGGCGGGCAGGTGCTCGTCCCGCCAGTCCCGCTTGAGGAAATAGAGGCGGAAATAGTTGCGCAGGCTGCGCAGGCTCAGGGCGATGGCCCGGGCCGCGCTCGTTTCCTCGGTTGCGGCCTTGCCCGTGCAGCCGGCCAGCGCCGCCGCGAACCGCTCCACGCCCTGCTGCCAAAGCTCGCAAAGGCGTTCGAGCCGGGTTAGGATTTCCTCGGGGGTGTAGGCACCGAAACAGGGGGCCGGATCGTCCCGGTCGTCGCGCGGGTCCATGAGCCAGCTCCGCTTGATCTTCTGCTCGTGCAGGGGGCCGGGACGCATCGGCAGGGCCAGCGAGTAGTTGATCGGCGACATGTAGATGAAGGGAATGCTGAAGGGATAGAACTCGAAGCCCTCGCTGAACCGCTTCCACGCCTCGACCACGCCCGCCGCGTCTGCGCCGGGGAACTCGTCCCGCGCCAGTTCGAGCAGAGCCGTGTCCAGGTCCGCCGGGCAGTCGCCGCGCAGGAAGCGGTTGAAGGCGCGGGTGTTCAGGCTCGGTTCGTTGCCGAAGTTCCAGCAGCCCATGAATCCCGCCAGCCCCAGCTCGCGGAAATTCCGCGTCTTCCGGTAGAGATTGGGAATCAGGGGCAGGTTGCTCACCGTCGCGATCTCGTGGGTGGTGCCGATCTGGAGCTTGGCGTGGACCGGGCGGCCCTGGGCAGCGGCCAGATCGCGGATCAGGCGGAAGCGCCGGGTGGGGCCGATGTAGCTCAGCGAGTACTCGTTCTGGTCCACCTCCTTGCCCAGCGCGTCCACCCGCTTGTCCCCCCGCTCGAAGTCGGCGAGGATTTCGATGCGCGGATCGAGCATGGCGAGCAGTTCGGGCTGGGGGTCGTCCGCGAAACCCACCCAGGACCAGTTCCAGGCGATCAGCGGCGTGGCCGGGGCCACCCGGTCCATGCCCTGGCGCATGGTGTTCAGCACATCCGCCACCGTGTCGGTCGCCGTCCGGCCCCGTTCCAGACAGCGGGGACAGGGAATCGGCCCCTTGCCCCGGCCGTGGTGGCTGAAGCAGTGGGCCTGGAATTCGGAGAAGGTGATGGTGATGACCGCCGCGATGCCGGGCACCTCCCGGAGCAGCGTGGCCATGGTGTCGGCCAGATACTCGCGCACCGGCTCGCTGCTCATGCAGAAGGCGCGCATGTACTCGGGATGCTCGGCGCTGCCGTAGTTGTAGCCCCAGTCGGCCCCCGCCATTTCGGGATGCTCGGTCCAGAAGGGATCGTCCTGACTCAGCCCCAGCGGCTCCTGGCAGTAGACCACCAGCTTCACCCCGTGGGGCGCCCCCCGCTCCGCCACCAGATTCAGATTGCGCAGCAGGCGCGCCGAGTCCCGCCCCAGCGCCGGATACTTCGGGTTCGGCGCAATCTCGAACCCCTTCACCCGAATCCAGACCGCGTTGAAACCCGCCGCGCCAAGCTCGGCCATCACCGCCGGGGTGTACACCCGGTCCGCGAACTCGGCATCGTGCTCGAAATGGGCCTTGGGACTGCGAAAGACGCGAAGCATGGTGGGACTCTCCATTGTTGACAAACCCGGGCCAAGACCATAGCACCGCTTTGCCGACCTGCCCGCACCTGGCGGCCATTTGTCCTTGCCGAGCGGGCGTGAGGCGCTATACTCGGGAACGTTCCTCTACCGAAGTCGCCCAGATTCCGTCCAACCGGGAGCATGAGATCATGGCCAGCGAACGCAAAATCGGCATCATCGGACTCGATACCAGCCACACCGTGGCCTTCACCAAGCTGCTGCAAGGGGACGTGCCCCCCGAGCAGCGCATCACCGGCATGCGGGTGGTGAACGCCCTGCGCTTCCCCTCCCCCTTCCAGACCGAGGAGGGCCAGAACGAGCGCCAGGGCCAGCTCGAAGCGATGGGCGTGACCATGAAGTCCACCGTCGCCGAACTCGCCAAGGGCATGGACGCCCTCTTCCTCGAAATCAACGACCCCGCCCTGCATCTCGAGTTCATCGAGCAGGTCGCCGGCCTCGGCCTCCCCATCTTCCTCGACAAACCCCTCGCCGCCAACCTCGCCGAAGGCCGGAAAATCGCCGCCATCGCCGAGGCCAAGGGCACCAAAATCTGGAGCGCATCGAGCCTGCGCTTCATCCGCAAACTCGTCGCCGCCCAGCAGGAAGTCACCGCCGCCCCCGCCTTCTGCAACGTCTTCGGCGCCCTCGGCAAGGCCGCCGCCGGCAGCGACATCGTCTGGTACGGCGTCCACGTCACCGAAATGCTCGTCGCCGCCATGGGCCGCGGCGCCGCCGCCGTCACCGCCCGCGAGGACGCCAACGGCGTCGTCGCCATCGTCAACTACCCCGG
>LVAZ01000371.1 GCA_001603055.1 Victivallales bacterium Lenti_02 | reverse complement strand
CCCCGGGAAACCGCTCGGTCAGGCTCTTCATCAGCGGATTGCGCCACTGGCGGGTGGTGACCGACCCGCCCATGAAGACCACCCGCGCCGGACCGCCCGCCGCGAACTTGGCCTGGCTGCGAATCAGGTTCCCGCGCATGACATAGTCGGTGAAAGGCTCGGCCGCCGCCGCGCCGCCCTCGGCCTGAACCACCGGCAGGGCAAAACACATGGCGAACAGGGGGATCATTCGGGAAGTGCGCATGGTGGCGGGATTCTCCATCGTCCTGTTTGGCTGGCGGCTACGCATCTACCATATCACCGCGAACACGTTGTGTCTGCCAACCCCGAGAAAACACCGGGGACCACAACCACCGGAACCGGCGCGGCCAAGGCCAGCGCCAAAGGCCGGAAGACGACCGGGACAGCGCCCTGCCCGCTCGAAATCCACGCGATTTGCGGGAGGTGCCGCTTGCATCGGGCCGTGAAGGAGCTACGTTTTACGCCGTTCGTTTCCTGCCCGATGGTGTAATGGCAGCACAACTGGCTCTGGTCCAGTTAGTCTAGGTTCGAATCCTGGTCGGGCAGCCATTTTTTTTGTCCCGGGAGACCGCCCGTGGGATCGTCGCGCTTCGCGCTGGGATACCAGCTTCCCGACGAACTGGATTGCACCTACGACCTCGTCTGCGAGTATCGCGGCGAGATCGGCGAAGTCTATTGCGCCTTGGCCGGGGAGCCGAGCGGACGCTCGGCCCTGGGCGACGCCGACGGCTGGAACCCCGCCGAAGCCCGCGCCCTCCAGTTCGAGGAACTGGCCGCCATCGCCCAGCAGGGGGTGGACATCACCCTGCTGCTCAACGCCGCCTGCTACGGGGCCGAGGCAGCCTCGAAAAAACTGGCCGACTCGGCCCTCCGCCAAGTCGAGGAGCTGGGCGCGGCCTGCGGACGGCTCACGGCGGTGACCACCACCAGCCCCTTCATCGCCCAGCAGCTCAAACAAGCCAACGTCCCCCTCGAAATCCGCGCCTCGGTGAACATGCGCCTGGGAACGGTCAAGGCCATGAGCTACCTGGCCGACTCCTTCGACGGTTTCTACCTCTGGCGCGAACTGAACCGCTCGCCCCGGCGCATCCAGCCCATCCGCGACTGGTGCGACGCCCAGGGCAAGAAACTCCACATGCTGGCCAACAGCGGCTGCCTGCGCGACTGCGCCTTCCAGTCCTTCCACGACAACATCGTGGCCCACGAGAAGGACATGCGCCGCCAGGACAACGTGCCGCAGAAATACCCGGCCCCCTGCTGGGACTTCCTCGCCCACCGCGACAACTGGCCCTGCATCCTCCAGAACACCTGGGTCCGCCCCGAGGACCTGCACCATGTCGCCCCCTTCTTCGACAGCATCAAACTGGCCACCCGGATGCACAACAACCCCCGCATGGTGGTCGGCGCCTACACCCGCGGCTCCTTCCGCGGCAATCTCCTCGACCTGATGGAACCGGGCTACGGCTACCTCCTGCGCGGCTACGTGCTGGACAACTCCCGCTTCCCCGAGGACTGGTTCGAGCGCACCGCCGAGTGCGCCCACGACTGCCACCTCTGCGGCTACTGCCGCGAGGTCTTCGAGCAGGTCCTGGTGCCGATGGACGACCCCATCCTCGAATGATTCCCGGCCGTATCGCATCGTCACAAGGCGCGGAAAACCCGGCGAAGAAAGCTGGCTCACGAACGAAATGCCGCGAACGGGGGACGTTTGTAGTACAGGCTTCAGCCTGCCATCCGTTTGTAGTACAGGCTTCAGCCTGCCATCCGTTTGTAGTACAGGCTTCAGCCTGCCATCCGTTTGTAGTACAGGCTTCAGCCTGCTCTTGGAGCGCGTAGCGACCTAACGGTCGTACTACGAACGAAATGCACAGCGTCCACACCCGTTTGTAGTACAGGCTTCAGCCTGCTCGTGGAGCGCGTAGCGACCTAAAGGTCGTACTACGAACGAAATGCAGAGCATCCACACCCGTTTGTAGTACAGGCTTCAGCCTGCTCGTGGAGCGCGTAGCGACCTAAA